>NZ_JABXEO010000050.1:0-61186 GCF_013372585.1 Myxococcus sp. AM010 | reverse complement strand
CCATCCCACCGCGCACCATCTGCCGCAGCCTCCGCCCGCCCGGGCCGCCGACGCCAAAGGCCTCCTCGAAGCGCAAGGCGTCAGGCTCGGGCGATGACCAGCTCGGCACCTCGCCATACCGCGTGTTCACCACCCACCGGGTGTCGCTCAGGCGCACCGACGGCCGCAGGTCCACGTAGGCATGCCGCTGGGGATACAGCGACGCCACGCTGGGCGGCGTCTGCTTCGCGAACAAATCCAGCGACTGGTCATACATGTACGCGAGCAGCTCCGCCGTGCCCGCCTCCACCTTCGCGCCCTTCGGCCCGCGCACCGTCACGCGCCACGTCTCCTTCGCGCCCGGCCGCAGCGTGTCGCGGAAGGTGGCGAACTCCAGCTGCAGCTCCTTGTCGTCCCAGGGCACGAAGATGGACTTCGAGAAGAGCAGGAACTGGTAGTCACGCACCGTGGACAGCGCGACGGTGAAGCCGCCGCGCAGCTCCGCCGTCACCGGCACCTCCACCACCCCGGAGGACTGGCCCGCGGTGAGCGTGCGCCGGGAGATGCGCCGCTCTCCCTGGTAGATGTCGAGCAGCAGCGGCTGTCCCTTGAAGCCCGAGACGGCCATCAGCCGCACCACCTCGCCCACCCGCGCCGTCTCCCGCTCGGCCACCAGCATCGCGGGCACCGCGAGGGGCGTCGTCTTCCCGGCCACCAGCAGCTCGCGCCCCACGGTGTACGTCTGACCGAACGCGTCCGTCGTCTCGTAGTGCAGCCGGTACGCGCCCGCCTTGAGCGACGGCAGCTTCAGCACGGCCAGGCCCTCGGTGTCGTGCCGCACCGAGCCCGTCGCCTGCTCGGCCCCGTCCGCCCAGGCGCGGAGGGTGGACTCCGGCGCATACGACCCGAACCACCGGGGACGCAGCGCGTCTCCAGGCGTGGGCGTGAACACCGCCTCGGGGTCCTTGTACTCCGACAGGCTGTAGGGCTCATCGGCGGGCAGCAGGGGCTGCGCGGGCTGCTTCAGCGCCACCAGCCGCCACGTGCCCGCGCCCGGCTGCGGCGCGCCGTCCAGCGTGGAGCGCGTCAGCCGGACCTCGGCCGCGACGCCCTCACGGAGGAACCCCGTGTCCAGGTCCACGCGCGCCTCCACGGCGACGAAGCCCAGCCGGAAGGCCCGGCTGGCCGAGCGCGTCTCGCCACCCTCGTCCGTCGCGTCTGCTTCGATGCGGTAGCTCCACGTCAGCCCCGGCGTGGCCGAGGACCGCTCGTCCGCCTCCGGCGTGAAGCCGATGGTGAAGCCCCCGTCCGCGCCCAGCGGCGACGTGCCTGTCGCCACCACCTGCCGCTGCGAGGCCCCGGACCGCGGGCCCCACCACCACCAGGGCAGCACCGGCTCGCGGTACGCACGCCACCGCACGGCGCCGGACGTCACCGGCATGCCGAAGTAGTAGCGGGCTTCGCCCTGGAACGTCGCGGGCCGGTTGAGGCGCAGCTGCGCCTTCGCGTCCTTCAGCGTCACCTCGAAGGTGGGCCGCTTGTACTCCTCCACGCGAATCCCCGCGCGGCCGCCCGCGTTCACGCGCACGGCCCACGCCCCCAGCATCCGTCCGGTGGGAATCGTGAACTCGCCCGCGGCGGAGCCGAAGTCGTTGGTGCGGACCTCCCGGGACTCCACCACCTGGTGGTTCGGGTCGACCAGCGTCACCTGGAGCGTGCGGCCCGCCAGCGTCTTGTAGCGCGCCTGCTCACCCTGTCCGTGGAAGGCCACCGCCTTCCACAGGACCTTCTGCTGGGGCCGGTACACCGCGCGGTCGGTGAAGACGAGCGCCGAATCGGTGTCCGCGCGCGGATAGCGCACGTAGAACGGCACCTGGCCTGGGTGCAGCAGCGCGTCCCGCCCGGCGCCGGCCACCAGGACGAAGTTGCGGTAGCCCTCGCCCGGAACCGAGTCGAAGGTGGCCGCGCCGTCCGCGTCCGAGAGGATGCGCGCCGCCTCCTTGAAGCCCTTCCCGTAGTCGACGCGGATGAGGCGCAACGGAACCTTCGGGACGGGCTCGCCGGTGTCCCCGTCCACCAGCCGCACCTCCAGCAGGCTCCCCTTCGAGGGCCGCGCGACCATCACCCAAGGCGTCACCGTCAGGTACACCGCGATGATGCGGTTGTTCGTCGCGCGGAAGTCCTCGTGGGCGGAGGCCATGATGACGTACGTCCCCCGGTCCGTGAGCGGCGGCGTGACGAAGGTGCGGTGCTCCCGGAAGTCCTCCGTCTTCGGCAGCGGAACACTCCAGGTGGCCACCGGACGCTGGCCCTTCACCAGGGCCTTCAGCGGCGCGCCCTCCGGCATGAGGTTGTAGTCATTCACCTGGGTCAGCCGCTTCTCCAGGTCAATGGAGTACGCGCGAAAGTGCAGCATGGACACGTTGCGGTGGGTGACCTCGACCGAGCGGCGGCGCGGCCCGTCCGACGCCAGGGCCCCCATGCTGAACTCGGGCGCCTCAAGGGCGGCCATGAGCACGCGGCAGCGCCCGGCTCCCAGGGACTTGGGGTGCGTGGCCGCGCACGCCTTCGCCAGCGCATGGGCACGCACGGCGTGGTCCGCCGCTCGCTCCAGCTCCGCGAGCTGGGCCTGCCCCATGGTCGACCAGGGCACGTCGCGGAACGCGGGCAGCAAGGCGGCCAGGTGCCGCCGGATGCGGGTCCGGTCCGCCGCGTCCGTGAAGTGCTGGTGCAGCACCGCGTAGCGCTGCAGGCGGGCCTCCAGCGCCGACTCGCGCCGCCCCGCGCCCTGATGCCACGCCTCCAGGTCCCCGAGCACCGCCACCACCTTCATCAGCGGATGCACGCCGGGGTCCGTCAGCGTCACCTTGGGCGTCCCCTCCAGGAGCGTGCCCAGGTCCAGGCGGTACACCTCATTGGCCTGCTCGGGCGGCCAGTGCGAGCTGTCCGCCAGCAGGGACACGCGCAGGTACGACACGGCATCCCGCAGCGTGGAGCGCAGCCCCGCCGGGTAGGTGTTGGGCTTCACGTATTCGGCCAGCGCCTTGAGGGGCTCACCGCCGAGCTGCTGCCGCTGCTTCCACACCTCCTCGTGGGCCCGCTGGGCCTCGGCGAGAATCTCCGCGTAGGTCCACGCCTTGAGGTCCACCGGCCCGGAGGAGGCCACGGACTCGCGCTGGCGCACCTCCCAGCCGTAGGCCTGCGCGTAGGTGACGAGCGCGTTCGCGTAGAAGAGGTTCAGCGTGGCGCGAGGCAGCGTGCCCTTGGGCCAGGGCTGCTCGCGCAGGAAGCGCACCGCCGTCTCGTAGCCATGCAGGCCCGTGCGAAGTTGCACCGTGCGCACCAGCGCGCGCGTCCACTCGGCCTCGTCGCCCTTGGCCTTCGCCTGCGCCAGGCGGGCCTCGGCGGCCTGCGCGGCGGCCTCCAGCTTCTGCGCTTCGACCATCGCGTCGATGGCCTTCCACGAAGGCGGCGCCTTGCCCTGCCCCAGCGCGGGCGAGGTCAGCAGCAGCAGGGCGAACAACCAGAAGCGAACGAAGGGTGCGCGGGTCCAGGGGGTCCGGTGCATGTCGGCACTCTAGACACAGCTGGACACCCGAACGTTCCACAATGAACGTCAGTTCGCCTCCGGGGCCTCTGGCGCACGGCGGCGAAGCCCCACCAGGTAGACCTCCATGCTGGCGCCGCGCGTCGCCTCCGGCCGGACCACCTTCACCTCTTCGAAGAGGGCGCGGATCTGGTCGCGGAAGTCCTCGAAGTCCCGGCCCATGAAGACCTTGGCCACGAAGGACGAGCCGGGCCGGCCCCGCGCTGCGGCCAGCTCCAGCGCCTTGCCCGCCAGCCGCAGGCTGCGCGCCTCGTCGGTGGCCTTGATGCCACTCGTCTTGGGGGCCATGTCGGAGATGACGGCGTCGAAGGGGCCGGCATGGAGTTCGGTCAACTTCGCGTCGAAGTCGTCCGCGAGCACGTCCAGCACCGCCGTCTGCACGAAGGGCTGGCTGAAGGGACGGATGGCGACGATGTCCACGCCGATGACGCGGCCCTTCGGCCCCACGGCGTCCGCCAATATCTGAAGGAAACCTCCGGGCGCCGCCCCCAGGTCGAGCACGACGTGCCCTTTCTTCACCATGGGGAAGCGCTTGATGAGTTCATCGACCTTGAAGGCCGAACGTGCCCGCAGGCCTTCTTGCTTGGCCTTCTGGAAATAGTGGTCTTTAGGACGGTAGGGCTTGCCCATGTCAGGGGGGCTCCCTAGCATCCGCTACTGTCTTCGGGAAGCTGGAGCAGTCGCGGGTGTCACTACCCGTGCAACGGCCAGTCCGGAGGACGTTGGATGGGCACGACCCGGAGCGTGATGACGGCGCTGTGCATCTCCCTGCTGTCGGCTGGGGGCGCCGCCTACTGCTATACCCGCGCGGACGCCCTCCAGGTGCAGGGCCAGTGGCTGATGGAGCGCGGCACCGCCCAGGCGGAGGACTACGCGGCCCGGTTCGACGGCGCCGCGGCGGATGCCCAGCTGAAGACGTTCGCGGAGCGCCGGGCCATCCTGGAGAAGGCGCACGTGTGGCAGCGCGGGATGCTGCTGGGCGTGCTGGTCGCTTCGCTGGCCACCGTCTGCGCGTACCTCCTGTTCCTCCTCAAGCGGCTGAACGACCAGCTGCTCGATGCCACGGGCAGCGGAGCGCACGGAGCCGCCGCACGGGAGCCCGACTCCCCGGAGCCCGTCCAGGCGTTGATGCCCAGCCCGCAGCGCTGAGCGCTCGCCGCGGGGCGTGGCCCGCTGGCACAATGGCGTCCCCGTTTCATGGAGGAGGCCATGCCCGGCTGCGCGCACTGTGGACACCGGCTGGACATCATCGCGAACCAGGTGGGCCGGCGTGATGATTGCCCCCACTGCGGCGAGGACATCCGCTCCTGCCGCAACTGCCGTCACTTCGACCTGGGCGTGGCGAAGGAGTGCAAGGAGCCCTTCGCCGAGGTGCCCAAGGACAAGGACGGCGCCAACTTCTGTGAGCTGTTCCAGATTGGCGAGGGCGGCCTCCATGAAAAGGAGAGCCGGGACGCCCTGCTGAGCGCCGCGGAGGCGCTGTTCCGCAAGAAGTGACGCGGCCCGCCGCCAACGAAGCCCCGCGGCGGGGCGCTATAGTCCGCGGCCTCCTGAGAGCGGGGTGCGGATGCGGTGGTTGAAGAATCTGTACGTCCAGGTGCTGCTGGCCATCACCGTGGGCGTCCTCCTCGGCTGGCTGCGGCCGGACCTGGGCGAGTCCATGAAGCCGCTGGGCGACGGCTTCATCAAGCTGGTGAAGATGATCATCGCACCGGTCATCTTCCTCACCATCGTCGCGGGCATCGCGAAGATGGGCGACCTCAAGCACGTGGGCCGCATCGGCCTCAAGGCGCTCATCTACTTCGAGGTCCTCACGACGCTGGCGCTCGTCGTGGGCCTGGTGGTGGTGAACACCCTGAAGCCCGGCGTGGGGATGAACATCGACCCGGCGCAGATCGACACCTCTGGCATCACCCAGTACCGCGCGTCCGCGTCGCAGCAGGGCACCATCCCCTTCCTCCTGGACATCATCCCGCATGACTTCCTGTCGGCCTTCACCGAGGGGAAGCTGCTCCAGGTGCTGCTCATCGCCGTGCTGACGGGCGTGGCGCTCACCCGCCTGGGGCCCATGGGCCAGCGCGTGCTCGACTTGTCGGATGACCTGGCGCAGGTCTTCTTCGGCATCGTCGGGATGATCATGAAGCTGGCGCCGCTGGGCGCCTTCGGCGCCATGGCCTTCACCGTGGGCAAGTTCGGCGTCGAAGCGCTCAGCTCATTGGGCCGGCTGCTCATCGCCGTCTACGTCACCTGCGCCCTCTTCGTCTTCGTGGTGCTGGGGCTGGTGGCGCGGCTGTCCGGCTTCTCGCTGTGGAAGCTGCTGCGCTACATGCGCAGCGAGCTCTTGCTGGTGCTGGGGACGTCGTCATCGGAGTCCGCGCTGCCCCGGCTGCTCAAGCGGTTGGAGACGCTGGGCTGCGACCGGGGCGCCGTGGGGCTGGTGCTGCCCACCGGGTACTCGTTCAACCTGGATGGGACGTGCATCTACCTGACGATGGCGGCCATCTTCATCGCCCAGGCGGTGAACGTGGACCTCACGCTGGGCGAGGAGCTCACCCTGCTGGGCGTGCTGCTGCTCACGTCGAAGGGCGCCGCGGGCGTGACGGGTTCGGGCTTCATCACGCTGATGGCCACGCTGGCGGCGCTCAACGGCAAGGTGCCCGTGGAAGGCGTGGCGCTGCTGCTGGGCGTGGACCGCTTCATGTCCGAGGCCCGGGCCATCACCAACGTCATCGGCAACACGGTGGCGACGCTGGTGGTGGCCAGGTGGGAGGGCGTGCGTGACGACACCGTCATGCACGCCGCGCTCGACAGCGGGCCCAAGCCCCTGGAAGGGCTGAGCCTGGGCCACGGCGCCTGAGCGCGCGCTCAGAAGCCGTAGAGCTTGGAGATGATCTCCTTCATCACCTCGGAGGTGCCACCGCCGATGGTGATGAGGCGCACGTCGCGCCACATGCGGGCGATGGACGTCTCCTCCACGTAGCCCATGCCGCCGTAGAACTGCTGGCAGTCGTAGGCCACGCGCTGGGCCAGGTCGCCCGCGAACAGCTTCGCCATGGAGACCTCCTTCACCGGGTTCTCCTTCCGGTCGAAGAGGTCCACCGCGTGGTACGTCAACCGCTTGGCCGCTTCGATGGCCGTCAGGTGCTCCACGAACTTGTGGCGCCACACCTGGAACTTCATCAGCGGCCGGCCGAAGGCCTCGCGCTCGTTGCCGTACTGGATGGAGTCCTCCATCATCCGCTCCATGCCCGCCACCGTGGTGATGGCGCCCACCAGGCGCTCACCCTGGAAGTTGGTCATGATGTGGTAGAAGCCCTCGTTCTCCTCGCCCAGCACGTAGCGGGCAGGGATCCGGCAGTCCTCGAAGTAGAGGACGGCGGTGTCCGAGGACAGGTTGCCCACCTTGTCCAGCTTCTTGGAGACGCCGAAGCCCTTCACGTCCGTGGGGAACGTCACCAGGGAGATGCCGCCGTAGCCGGCCTCGCCCGTGCGCACCGCCAGGGTGATGAAGTCCGCCCGCGTGCCGTTGGTGATCCACATCTTCGAGCCGTTGATGACGTAGTCATCCCCGTCCCGGCGCGCCGTCGTCCTGATGCTGGCCACGTCCGAGCCGCAGCTCGGCTCGCTCACGCCCAGCGCGGCGATCTTCTCGCCCTTGAGCGCCGGCTCCAGGAACTCGCGCTTCTGCTCGTCCGTTCCAATCTCGTTGATGATGGGCGTGGCCATCTGGCTCTGCACCAGCAGCGCCATGTTCACGCCCGCGTTGAGGCTGCGGCTCAGCTCCTCCGCGAACACCGTCACGTACCAGTAGTCCAGCCCGCTGCCGCCGTACTTCGGGTCGTGGCTGATGCCCAGGAAGCCCAGCTCCCCCGCCTTGCGGAACAGCTCCTTGGGGAAGAGGCCCGCCCGGTCCCACTCCAGGCCGTGCGGCGTCATCTCCTTCTCCACGAAGCTGCGCACCGTGTTGCGGAAGGCCTCGTGTTCCTCGGTGAACGGGTGGGGCATGGGGAGTCCTTGATGCAAAAGGATTGATTCTGGAATCAATAACAGGGGCCCCCAGGTGCCACAAGCACCGCCGCCCAGGCACACCGCGCCCCTCCCCGAGGCCAGGGGACGAACGCACCGCGTCGTGTCATTTTCTCCTGCCCGCTCGGCGGACGGCCGTTAGACGTGCCGGGGAGAAGATAGTCCGTACTCCGGAGTATCCTCTTGACAGACAGTTCAGAGGCTGTAGTTTCCGGGCCGCAGACTTTCCATGTAGAAGCCGGCCCGGAAGTGTCTCCCAGGGGACAAGCGCCCCGCGACCGGCAGGAGCAGGACGACCGTGATTCGACGCATGTGGATGGCCGCGGCAGTGGCAGCGGTGGTGACGACGGGCTGTGGCAAGGCCAGCAACAAGCCGGCCCTCCCCGAGCAGACGGGTCCCGCGGCGTTGGGTGTGCGCGCCATCACTCCGGCCACGGAGCTGAGCGCCGACGTCACCCGCGTGACGGGGCAGATCCGCTCGAAGAACGAGGCGGTCCTGGGGCCCCAGGCGACCGGCACCATCGCGAAGATGAACGTGCGGGTGGGCGACAAGGTGAAGAAGGGCCAGGTGCTGGCGGTGCTGGACGCCTCCAACGTCGCCATCAGCGTGGAGCAGGCGCGCGCCGTGAAGCAGGCGGCGGACGCGGCGCTGGAGCTGGCCACGTCCTCCCTGGAGCGCACCCGGAGGGTGGCGGAGTCCGGCGGGGTGGCCGCCGCGGGGTTGGATCAGGCCGTGATTGGCCAGAAGCAGGCCGCCGCCCAGGCCGCCCAGGCCGCCGCCGGGCTGCGGCTGGCGGAGGAGATGCTGCGCGACCACTCCATCACCGCCCCCTTCGACGGCGTCATCACGGCCCGCACGAAGAACATCGGTGACTCGGTGGCGATGACGCCCTCCACGCCCGTGTTCAGCATCGTCGACACGACGGGGCTGGAGGTGCGCGCGCAGGTCCCCGAGTCCGTGGTGGACAAGGTCCGCGTGGGCAGCAAGACGCAGGGCACGTTGAGCCCCAGCGGCGCGCGCTTCGACGTGCAGGTGTCCGTCGTGGGCGCGGTGGTGGACGCCTCCAACCGCACGGTGGAGGTGCTGGCGGACGTGGTCGGCGAGCCTTCCACGGCGCTGCGTCCCGGCGCCCTGGTGGAGCTGGACTTCTCGAGCGCGGGCGAGGCCGACGACAAGGGCCTCTTCCTCCCCACCCAGGCCGTCAGCGCCCGGGGGCAGGAGGGCTTCGTGTGGGTGGTGCAGGACGGCACGGTGCGCAAGCGGGATGTGCGCGTCGAGCGAGTGCTGCCTGGTTACGTCCGCATCCTCCAGGGCCTGGCGGTCGACGAGCGCGTGCTCGCCGACTCCTCCCTGGACGTGAAGGAGGGCACGGCCGTCCGCGTAGTGCAGTGACGCCTGCCCGCCCATTTCAACTTCGGAGCCCCTGAATGCTCAAGACATTCATTACCCGCCCTGTGTTCACCGCGATGCTGATGCTCGCGGTGGTCGTTTTTGGCGTCAATGCCTACCCACGCATCGGCGTGGACCAGTTCCCCGACGTCGAGTTCCCCGTCGTCACCGTCACCACGGTGCTGCCCGGCGCGGACCCGGAGTCGATGGAGAAGAACGTCAGTGACCCGCTGGAGGAGGCGCTCAACACCCTCAACGGCGTGGAGCAGCTGCGCTCCATCAACCTGGAGAGCGTGTCCCAGATCGTCGTCCGCTTCACCCTGGACACCAAGGTGGACGTGGCGTCCCAGGACGTGCGTGACCGCGTCCAGGCCACGCTGAGCAAGCTGCCGGCGGAGATCGAGACGCCGGTGGTGGAGAAGTTCGACATCGGCGCGGCGCCCATCATGACGCTGTCGCTGTCCGGCGCGCTCCCCATCGAAGAGATGACGCGCGTCGCCGAGGACGTGGTGAAGCCGGCCCTGCAGCGTCAGCCGGGCGTGGGCAGCATCGACGTGGTCGGTGGCCGCGAGCGCGAAATCCAGGTCGTCGTGGATCCGGAGCGGCTGAGGGGCTTCGGGCTGGCCGTCAGCGACGTGAGCCAGGCCGTGCGGGCGCAGAACCTGGACGTCCCGGGTGGCCGCACCATGGACAGCGGCCGTGAGCGCGTGGTGCGCCTGACGTCCGAGGCCAAGAGCGTGGACGAGCTGCGCAACATCATCATCGCCAGTCCCAACGGCGCGCCGGTGCGCGTGCGTGACGTGGCCGACGTGGTGGACGGTCCGGAAGAGGCGCGCTCCAGCGCCAAGAGCGGTGACCGCAACGCCGTGGCGCTGGTGGTGCGCAAGCAGTCCGGCTCCAACACGGTGCAGGTGGCCGAGTCCATCAAGGAGTCCCTGGGCGAGGTCAACAGCCTGCTGCCCGAGGGCGTGCGCACGGAGATGGTGACGGACAACTCGCGGTTCATCCGCTCGTCCATCGCCGCGGTGCAGTTCGACCTGGTGCTCGGTGGCTTCCTGGCGGTGCTCATCGTGCTGGTGTTCCTGCGCAACCTGAACTCCACGCTGGTGGCCGCCATCGCGCTGCCGGTGTCCGTCGTCGGCACCTTCGCCGTCATGGCGGCCCTGGGCTTCACGTTCAACATCGTCACGATGCTGGCGCTGACGCTGTCCATCGGCCTGCTCATCGACGACGCCATCGTGGTCATCGAGAACATCGTCCGTCACCTGGAAGAGGGAAAGACGCCCATGGAGGCGGCGCTCGTGGGCACCGGGCAGATCGCGCTCGCGGTGTTCGCCGTGACGCTCGCCATCGTCGCCGTGTTCATCCCCGTGGCCTTCATGGACGGGACGATGGGCATGTTCTTCTACCAGTTCGGCGTCACGGTGGCCGTGGCGGTGCTCATCTCCTACGCCGTGTCCATGACGCTCACGCCCATGCTGTCGTCGCGCATGCTGAGCCACCATGGCAGCCCCACGGGCATCTCCGCGGCGGTGGAGAAGGTGCTGGTCGCCACGGAGACGGGCTACCGGAACATCCTGGCCAGCATCCTGCGGCACCGGGCCATCACCCTGGTGGTCGCCGTGGCGGTGCTCTTCCTCACCCTCTTCATGGCCGGCTTCCTGAAGTTCACGTTCATCCCGGAGCAGGACAACGGCAACATCAAGCTGGCGGTGGAGCTGCCCATCGGCTCCACGCTGCAGGAGACGCAGGCGGAGCTCGACGCGCTGGACGCGCAGGTCCGCGCCCTGCCCGGCATCGACTCCACCTTCGCCACCGCCGGTGGCGGCGTGCAGGAGGAGGTGCACAAGGGTGAGCTGCTCATCAACCTGGTGCCGCTGAAGGACCGCGCCTTCAACCAGGGCGAGCTGAAGACGTACCTGCGCGGCGCCGTCAAGCCTCGCAGCGGCGTCAGCGTCACGGTGCAGGACATCTCGGCCGTGGGCGGAGGCGGCGCCCGCACCCAGCAGATCCAGTTCAACATCCGCGGTGACGACTGGGACGAGGTGGTGAAGTCCGCCGACAAGGTGCAGGCCGCCATGCGCCAGAACCCGGGCCTGGTGGACGTGGACATGACGTTCCGCTCTGGCAAGCCGCAGTACGACGTGAAGGTGGACCGCGAGCGCGCGGCCAGCCTGGGCGTTCCGGCGGCCTCGCTGGGTGCCACGCTGCGCGCCTTCCTGGGGCGCGACAAGTTCGGCGACTACCGCGAGGGTGGCGAGACGTACGAAATCAAGGTGGCCCTGCCGTCGCGGACGCTGGCCTCCGCCGACGCGCTGGGCAAGCTGACCGTGCGCAGCACCACGGGCCAGCTGGTGGAGCTGCGCAACATCGCGACCATCACCCCGGCGGACGGCCCTGTGCAGATCGACCGCGAGTCGCAGAAGCGGCAAATCACCCTGCTGGCGAACCTGGCCTCGGGCTACGCGCTGAGCGACGGCATCAACTTCCTCAACGCGTACGCGGAGAAGGAGCTGCCCAAGACGGTCATCTACGACTTCGAGGGTAACGCGAAGGAGATGGGCAAGGCCGTGGCGGCCTTCGGCTCCGCCCTGCTGCTGGGCATCATCCTCATCTACATGATTCTGGCGGCGCAGTTCGAGAGCTTCATCCACCCCTTCACCATCATGATGTCGCTGCCCTTCGCCCTCATCGGCGCCATTGGCGGGCTGCTCGTCACCGGTCAGGCCATGTCGATGTTCGCCCTCATCGGCATCATCATGCTCATGGGACTGGTGGTGAAGAACGGCATCCTCCTGGTGGACTTCACGCTGCAGCTGCGTGAGGAAGGCAAGACGGCGACGGAGGCCCTGCTCCAGGCGGCGCCCGTGCGGCTGCGTCCCATCCTGATGACGACCATCGCGATGATCGCCGGCATGATTCCGGTGGCGATCGCCAAGGGTGACGGCGCGGAGACGCGCGCGCCCATGGCCATCACCATCATCGGCGGGCTGGTGACGTCCACGTTCCTCACCCTGGGCGTGGTGCCGGTGGTGTATTCGCTGATGGATCAGCTCACCGAGAAGTTCAAGCGGCGCAAGGGTCCGGACGCGACCTCCGGCACGCCGCACGCGGTGGGTCCGAAGCACGGCGCTGAAGCGCCTTCCGTGGCCGCCGCGGCCCGGGTGGAGACCGCCTGATGCGGCGGCCGGATGACAGGCCGGCCGCGCTCGCGAATCGGCGAGGCGACCCGGGCGCGGAGGGCCAGGACCTTCCCGAGGACGGTGGCTCCGAGGAGAGCCACGGTCTGCTGGAGGAAGACGTCGGAGCCTCCACGCCCGAGTCGCGGCGCCTCCACGAGCTGCTGATTGAGTTCAGCCGCTACCGCTCCCTGAAGAACCCGCTGGCGGGCATCTGCGAGGACCTCCAGCTCACGCCCACGCAGATGCATGCGTTGTCGTGGCTGGGGAACGACGGCCCGGTGCAGGTGGGCGTCCTGGCCCTGCGGGTGGGCATCACCCGGAAGACCATCACCGGCGTGGTGGACCGCCTGGAGAGCATGGGCCTGGTGGAGCGGACCCGCGACGTGGAGGACCGGCGCGCTGTCGTCGTGCGCCTCACCGAGCAGGGCAGCAGCGTCTTCGCTCGCATCGACCGGGGCCTGGACGCGAGCCTGCGGCGCGTGCTGAGCCTGATGAGCTCCGATGACCGCGACGCCGTGTTCGGCATCCTGGAGCGGATGCTGGCGCGGCTGACGGCCGAGGCGGAATCGGCCAACCGCGACTCCCAGACGAGCTGAGCGTTTTCCTCTCGCGCGCCGGCCCATGGTTCGGGCCGGCGCGCGCAAGACGCCGCGGGTGTCGCTGGCGCGACCGTGCGCATGCGCTTCCCCGGATGCACACCGCATGACGATGACCGCCATCCTCCTCGTGAGCCTCGCCGTGGGCCTGGGCGCAGCCGCCCCCGCCCGCGCGGCCTCCCCACCCGACGTGGCCTCGCTGCTGGCCTCCCGGTGCAGGCAGTGGGCGTCCACGCCCGACAATCCCTGGGCGCTGGCCCATGGCCTGGCGCTGGACGGCCGGGACTTCCGCACCCGCGACGGCCAGCCCGCGGCGGACGCCATCATCGCGCGCTACCTGCGCCGGACACCGCCCCCGTCCACCTCCCCCGCCGCCGCGCAGCGGCTCTACTTCGACACCCGAACCGCCAACGGCACGCCGGTGGAGCCTCACCCGGCCCTGCAGCTCAAGGGCCTGCTGCACGCGGGCTACCCGGTGCGCCACCGCTTCAACGCGTCCTGGGGCCCCGTCATGGTGCAGGCGCTGGTGAAGCAGCTGCAGCTCGACTTCCGCCCATCGCTCGGGGTCAGTCCCGAGGGCGCCTGGGCGCTGGACGCCCTGTCCCTGGCGCTGGAGCCCGGCGCCACGTTCCGCAACAGCGAGGGCATGACGGTCCACATCGACGCGGTGATGCGGGACGCGCTCGCCAGGCTGGAGGCCGCCCAGGCCGAGCTGGCCGTGGCGATGCGCGAGGGGAAACCGCAGGTCCCCAAGCGCAAGCAGGGCATCTACGCCCACCCGTGCGGCGGGCTTCACTACTTCCAGGCCGTGGCGGGCTGGGCCCGGCACGCCTCCGTGCGCAAGGCGTGGCGCAAGCGGCTGGACGCGCAGGTGGACGTGCTGCTGTACCGGCTGGACTCCGAAGGAAGGCAGTACGAGGCGGCCCTGGTCAACGCGCCGTTCGCGCACCGGCTGCCCTTGCTGGTGCAGATGTTGAAGTTCCAGGGCCACCTGCTGGAGACGCTCGGACGCTACCGCGACGACACCGGGTGGCGCCCCACGAAGGCCCAGCAGCAGACGGTGGAGCGGGCGCGCACGGCGCTGGAGCACACCGTGCGCCGGCTGGACGCCGGTGGCGCCTTCGACGGGTGGCAGGCGCTGGCCGAGCGGCAGCCGCAGCTCGCGCTGGATTTGCTGGGCGACACCTGCCACGCCGCGCACGGCGAGGCCCTGTGGCGCACGCCCGCCGTCAGTGCCCCAGCCGCGCGAGTTCCTGCGCGGTGAAGCCCGCCTCCTCCAGAATCTCCCGCGAGTGCTGCCCCAACGCGGGCGGCGCGCGCAGCGGCGTCTCGCCCATGCGCAGCGGCGTCAGCAGGTGCGTCACCTCGCGGCCCAGCACCGCGTCCTCCGCCTCCACGAAGAGGCCTCGCGACTGGAGCTGCGCGTCCTTCAGCACGTCGTCCCCCTCCGCCACCGGCTCGATGCAGAGGTCGGAGCCCGCGAAGCGCTCCTGCCAGTACGCCAGCGGGTGCTCGGCGAACAGGCGCGTCAGCTCCGCCTTCACGCGCGCGCCGGGCTCGCCCGGGGCGTAGGCGTCCTCCAGCAGCTCCGGACACCCCAGCCGCTCACACACGCCCGCGAAGAACTTGGGCTCCAGCGCGCCCACCGCGAGCCACCGGTCATCCGACGTGCGGTACAGGCCGTAGCACGCGTAGCCCCCGTTGAGCGCCTCCGTGCCCCGCTGAAGGGCGGCACCCTCCGTCCCCATGTAGAGGCGCGACGCCAGGTGCATGTGCAGGAAGGCCAGCGCGCCGTCCGTCATGGACACGTCCACGAAGCGCCCCTGCCCCGTGCGCTCGCGCTCGTGCAGCGCCGCCAGGATGCCCACCAGCGCGAAGAGGCTGCCGCCGCCAATGTCGCCCATCTGCACGCCGGGAAAGGCGGGCGCGCCGCCGGACTCACCGCCGTAGCCCAGCAGGCCGGCGCGGGCCGCGTAGTTCAAGTCGTGCCCCGCCTTCAGCCGGTCCGGCCCCGTCTGCCCGTAGCCGGAGATGGCGCAGTAGATGAGCCGGGGGTTCTCCGCGCGCAGCACGGACTCGCCCACGCCCAGCTTGTCCATGACACCGGGCCGGAAGCTCTCCACCAGCACGTCGTAGTGGCGCGCCAGCCGCTTCAGCGCCTCGCGGCCCTCGGGCTGCTTCAGGTTCAGCGTCAGGGAGCGCTTGTTCCGGTTGAGGCCGTAGAACAGGCCGCTGACGTCGTCCCGCAGGGGCGGCATCTGGCGGACAGGGTCCCCGCCCCCCGGCTCCTCCACCTTGTCCACGGTGGCCCCCAGGTCGGCCAGCACCAGGGTGGCGTAGGGGCCGGGCAGCAGACGCGACAGGTCCAGCACGCGCAGGCCAGTGAGCGGGAGCGATGACATGGGACATTCCTCGGAAGCTGCGCGTCAGGGGTGTGGAAACGGCCGCGGCGCGCCCCTGTGAAGGAGACGCGCCGCGTGCGACGGAAGTCAGCGGGCGGAGTCTGCTCAGAGCAGCTTCGCGAGCTTCATCGCGAGGCCCATGTCCATGGGCTTGAACTTCAGCTTGCCCTGCATGGCCGCCATCTGCGCGTTGAGCTTCTTCTCGCGAATCTTCACGAAGTCGTCGTTGCTCACGGAGATGGTCATCTTCGCGTTGTCGGCCGCACCTTCCGTCACCCAGCCCTCGGACTTGGTGGCGTCCAGCGTCCACTTCCCGCCGCCCTCACCCGACACGTCAAAGACGATGACGGCGTTGAGTTCCTTCGCCAGCTCCGGCTTCGCCTTGAGGGTCTCCGGAATCTGGTTCTCGATGATGTCCTTCGCGCTCACGACACACTCCTTGGCCTGATCGTTGATTTGAAAATCAAAGACAGGGGGACCGTAATGGCGCCCCCCCTGGCAGGTCAAGACACGGATGCGGCATCTGTCACGCGCTGGTGGACGCGGCGGTGGGATTCAGCGAGCGGCGAACCATGTCCAACAAGTCGTTGAGTTCGAACGGCTTCGCCAGATGGCCCACCGCGCCGATGTCGGAGGCCTTGCTGCCCACGTTGCGGTCCGCGCTCAGGACGATGAGGGGGATGCGCGCCACCTCGGGTGGCTTCTGCCGCATCCGCTGGGCGAACTCCCAACCGTCCATCACCGGCATCATCAGGTCCAACAGGATGAGGTTGGGCGGTTCGGGTTCGAGCCGGTCCAACGCCTCCTTCCCGTTCCGCGCCCGGCGGATTTCGAAGCCTTCGGCTTCCAGAATCTCTGAAAGGGCTTCCAGGATGTCCGGGTCGTCATCAACGACCAGGACCACCGGGGCCCTCGCATGCTGCGCATTGTGCAAGGTCAGAGCCGTCTCCCGAGGTGCGTCGCTGGGATTCTTCAACCATCCTCCCACACGGCCGCGCAAGAAAATGCGCCCACGCCGCCAGACATGGTCCCACGTTGCAAAACCGACAGTCGCTGCCCACCCTTTCCGTGACCTGATGGACTGGGGGTGTGGAACGTGGCGAGCGTGGGGGAGCTGAAGGCAGGCGACATGGCGGCACCAGGGCTGCTGCTGCTGCCTCGAGGAGGCAGCCCGCGCCTGCTCGGCCGCTCCCTGTTGGAGCAGCTGGGGCTGGAGGCGCTCCCCAGCCGCGTGGGCTCCCTGCCGGAGCTCATGGCGGTGGCGGGCTTCCAGCGGCGCTCCGGCAGCGGGAGCCTCTGGGAGCGGGCCGGCCAGGTGCTGATGGCGGGCGAGGAGACGCTGGAGGACGGCGCAGTGCTGCTGTGGACCTCGCCCCTGGCGTGGGACGAGGCTGGGGTGCGCAGGCGGGTGCGCTACCTGTCCATGGCGTCGCACGACTTGCGCGGCTCGCTGGCCAACGTGCGCTCGTACGCGGCCCTGCTGCTCAACGGCCGCGTGCCCCTGGAGGCCAAGGTGCAGCGGGGCCTGGAGACCATCCTCCGCAACGCGGACCGCTCGCTGGCCTTCTCACAGGACTTCTTCGACGCCAGCCGGGCGGACCTGGGCTCCCTGCCCTGTGAGCAGGAGCGCCAGTCCCTGCTGCCCCTGCTGGACGCGGCGGTGGAGCGGCAACGCGCCGCGGCCACGGCGGCCCAGGTGGCGCTCGTGTTGGACCTGAAGCCGGCGGAGGCGGTGCCCGAGGTCATCGTGGACGGGGCCCGCATCCAGCACGCCGTGGAGTCCTTCATCCAGTACCAGCTGGCCCGCGCCCAGCCGGGTGAGGTCATCCGCCTGGGCCTCCGCGACTTCGCGCCCAGGGTGCGCGTGGAGGTCCGCCGGGACGGGGCGCCCTTGACGGATGAGGACGCCGCCGCCGTCTTCCAGCGCGAGGAGCGCGCCTTCCGGGAGAAGCGGCTGGAGGACCCCTTGCGCGTCTACCTGGCCCGGCAGGAGGTGGAGGCGCATGGAGGCAGCGTGGGCGTCGAGTCGGACCGAGGCGGCAGCACCCTCTTCCTCACCCTGGCCCAGGCCCCCATCGCGGCGCTCGGTTCTCCAGCAACCATGCAGGCTTGAATCGTCCGCCGGTCTTGCTAGCGGTCGGCGGCGGCCATCGGTATGCTCCTGGCGTCTTCGCGAAGGAGCCGAATGATGGGTTTGAAGGGAATGGAAATCCTGCTGATCATGGGGGTGCTACTGCTCCTGTTCGGAGCGTCGCGCCTGCCACAGCTGGGCTCTTCGCTGGGAAGTGCGATCCGCAACTTCAAGCGCGGCTTCGGCGGTGAGGGCGAGGATGCGGCGGCGGCCCCCGGGGACAAGAAGGCCTCGGGTTCGCTCTCCAGCGCCTCCGGCGTACAGAACGACGTCGCCAAGAGCCAGACGCCCAGCAGTCACGTCTGAGCCTCCGCCGGGCGGCCGTGGCTCCCGGCAGGACGTGAGCCGTGCCCTGAAACGCGCAACGCCCGAGCCGCCCCTGGAACAAGGGGTGGGCCGGGCGTTCGCTTTTGGCCGTGTGTGGCGTGAGCCTCAGTCGACCACGGCGGTGCCTTCGTACATCCGGTCGAGCTGCGCCTTGTACTTCCGGGTGCAGACCTTCCGCTTCACGCTGAGCTTGGGCGTCAGCTCCTCCGTCTCCTGGCTGAAGTCGTTCTCCAGCACGGTGAAGCGCTTGAGGGTGGCGTAGGGCGGCTGCTGCGTGTTGAGCTGATCCACCGCGGCCTTCACCGCCGCGTGGACCTCCGGACGCCGGGCGTTCTCCGCGTAGGTGCCCACCGGGGCGCCCTGGTCCTGCAGGAGCTTGCGCGCGCCCTCCTCCGACACGGTGACGAGCACCACCAGGTACGGCCGCTTGTCGCCGTACACCATGGCCTGGCTGATGATGGCGTGCGTCTTGAGGGCGTTCTCCAGGTTCTGCGGCGCCACGTTCTTCCCGCCCGCGGTGACGATGAGGTCCTTCTTGCGGTCGGTGATGCGCAGGTAGTTGTCCGCGTCCAGTTCGCCAATGTCCCCGGTGTGGAACCAGCGCTCCGCGTCGATGGCCTCCGCCGTGGCCTCGGGGTTCTTGAAGTACCCCTTCATGACGGACGGGCCGCGGATGAGGATTTCGCCGTCGGAGGCAATCATCACCTCCATGCCCGGCAGGGGCGAGCCCACGCTGCCAATCTTGATTTTGTGCTCGCGGTTGATGGTGGTGCCGGCGGACGTCTCCGTCAGGCCGTAACCCTCCAGCACCTTGAGGCCCAGCAGGTCGAAGAAGTAGCCAATCTTCGGGGCCAGGGGCGCGCCGCCGGAGATGAACACGCGCATGTTGCCGCCCAGCTTCTCGCTGATGGCCGCGTGCACCTTGGAGAACACCAGCTTCTTCGCCAGCGCGAAGCCCAGGGTGGCGTACTCGCGGCCCTGGCTGCGCGCCTCGACGTACTCGTCGAACAGCTTGAAGGCCCAGCGGAAGAGCCGGCCCTTGAGGCCCGGGGCGGCCGAGCCGTTGGCCACCACGTTGTTGTAGACCTTCTCGAAGACGCGCGGCACCGACGGCAGCACCGTGGGGCGCGTCTCCACCAGGTTGGCCAGCAGCTTGTCCACCGACTCCGCGACGATGAGCCGGTAGCCCATGCTCAGCCAGCCCGCCTTCACCACCTGCGCGAAGACGTGCGCCAGCGGCAGGAACAACATCACCGAGTCGCCGGGCGTCATCATCCCCACCGACTGGGCGGCCATGGCCTCGAAGGCCCAGTTCCGGTGCGTGAGGATGACGCCCTTGGGGTCACCCGTGGTGCCGGAGGTGTAGATGATGGAGGCGGTGTCCTCCGTGGATACGCCCGCCACCCGCGCGTCGAAGTCGTCCGGACGGGCCGCGTGCTCGGTGCGGCCCTGGGCGACGACGTCGGCGAGCGACAGCTCGGTGCCGCCAGCGACGGGGCCCTCGAAGGCGACGATGCGGCGGAGCGCCGGGCACTCCGCCAGCTTCTGGCGAAGGCGCGTGAGCCGGCCTGCCTGCCGGGCGTCCTTCTCGTCGTTGTCCACGAAGACGAGCGTCGTCTCGGAGTGGTTGAGGATGTACCGGCACTCATCCGGCGTGTTGGACGCGTAGATGGGGACGGTGATGGCCTGCGCGGCGCTGATGGCCACGTCGCAGATGAGCCACTGCAGGCTGGTGTTCGCGAAGATGGCCACCCGGTCCCCGGGTTTCACCCCCTGGGCCACCAGGCCCGCGGAGAGCGCTTTCACCTCGTCCAGGAACTGGGCGAAGGTGACGTCCTGCCAGCGGCCGTCCTTCTTGTGGCATGCGCCCACCGTCGACGCGTTCTTCGCGCGCTGGATGAGCAGTTGGACCAGCGTCGCATCCCCCCCCGCGGCAGCGGGAACCGCCACCTGATTCTCTGCCCTCATCTGAGCTCCTTCTCGATATCGGCTTCGACCTTCTTGGACCACTCCTGCACGCGCCGCCCCTCCGCCGGGTCGTACGCGATGCTGCCTTGCTTCACCTTCTGGATGGCCTCGCGCGCCTTCTCCGCCTTGCCGTCCTTGAGGAGCGTCTCCGCCAGGAAGTAGTAGGCGCGCAGCATCCGCGGGTGCTTCGCGATGGCCTTCTCGTAGAGGCTGGCGGACTTCGCCAGGTCGCGCTTGGGCCAGGGCAGCTCGTAGTAGTAGCGGCCCTTCGCCAGCAGCGGCGCGCCCCGGTCATAGTCCGCGTCGAGCTGGATGGCCTTGTCGAGCCGCTCGTTGAACTTGCCCTCGAGCCCCTCGCCCAGCGCCTTCATGATGCCCACGGCCTGGGAGTAGGCGCCGATGCCGGTGGCCGCGTAGTAGTGGCCCTCCACCCGGCCGGGGTTGAGCTTCACCGCCTTCTCACCCCAGTCCCACGTCTGGCGGCCCAGCACCTTCTTCAGCTTCTCGCTTGCCGCCCCGTCCGCCTGCCACTGGAGGATGCGCGCCTTGCGCCAGACCAGCTCGTAGTCCTCCGGCGCCGCGTCCAGCGCCGTCTTCAACGCCCCCTCATAGGCCTTCTCCCCGCCGGGCTCGCCGCGCTTCGCGTACAGCCCGTCAAGCTCGGACAGCAGGGAGGCCTCAGCCCCCCAGGCAGGCAGGCTCAGGAGGAGGCTCAAAGCAAATGAAATCAGGCGCATAAGCGCCGGGCTTAGCACGCGCTTTTGCCTGCTAGCAAACCATGGCGGGTCAAACATCCGCCAAACGACAAGAGGCGGGAGCGGCCCGGAGTGACCCGGTCCGTCCCGCCCCGATGACGCGCCTTCCCAGGTGAGAAGCGCCCTGGAGGGCCGCTCATGCCGCCGCGTCGGCGGTCAGCTCGCCCAGGTGCTCCTCGTTCTCGTTGAACGCTTGCAGGTAGCGCTCGAGGAAGTTCTTCGTCTTCAGCTCCACCTGACGCACGCGCTCACGCGACACGCCCCACCGCTGGCCCAGCTCCTCCAGCGTCAGCGGCTTGTCCTGCGTCAGCCGCTCCGTGAGGATGTCCCAGCCCAGGTCACCGATGCGCTTGCGCACCTTGGCGAGCGCCTCCTGAATCTCCGTGTCCTGCTCGTGCGACAGGAACACCTGCTGAGGCGAAGGGCCGTTGTCCTCCAGCCGGTCGAGGAAGGTCGTCTCGCCGTCCTCGTCGATGGTGGCGTCCAGCGAGAAGTCCACCATGCTGCCGCGCTCGGCTTCACCGCCGCGCACCTGGCTGCGGTTGTCCTTCAGGTACCGGGTGATGTAGGCGCGAATCCACCACACGGCGTAGGTGGCGAAGCGCACGTTCTTCTTCGGATCGAAGTGCTCGATCGACTTCATGAGACCGACGTTGCCCTCCTGGATGAGGTCATCCAGGCGCGCGCCGCGATTGGCGAACTTCTTCGCCACGGCGACAACGAAGGCCAGATTGGAGCTGGCGAGCGTCTGCCGCGCGGACTCGTCACCCTGGCGGGCGCGGCGCGCGAGCTCGTACTCCTGCTCACGCGTCAGCTGCTGGTGCCCGCCCAGGTTCCGAAGGTAGTGCGACAGGCCCTCCGCTGCGTACTTCGTCGAATTGGCCATGATTTCCCGTCCTCCGTTCGATGCCGGACGCGCGCTCCTCCGCCGCCTCGCGTCCACCTGGAACTAAGACGCGCAACGAGCGAAAGGGTTTCTCATTCCAGGTTCGATTCGGCATTTCGAGCGACATTCCCAGCCCTTCCCATGACTTGGACGGTAAGCCGCTCGACGCCGGGACAAAAACGAGCCGCGCCGGTTACGCATCAACAACGCTTGGGCGCGGGGAAGATTTTCGAGGGGTTGAGCAACCCTGATGGATCAAAGAAGGCCTTGAGCCGGCGCTGCAAATCGATGAGCGCGGGGGACTGCTCCAGCGAAAGATATTCCCGCTTCGCGTGCCCCACACCGTGCTCGCCTGTGATCGTACCGCCAAGTTCCACGGTCATCACCAGCATGCGCCGCAGGGCTTCATCCACCAGCGGCCGTTGGTGGGCGCCCTCGTAGAGGACGTTGGCGTGCAGGTTCCCATCGCCCGCGTGGCCATACGTGGCCACGGTGAGTCCCAGCTCGGCGCCCATGGCCTTCAGGCGCTCGATGACCTCGGGAATCTTGGAGCGGGGCACGACGATGTCCTCGGAAATCTTGTGAGGCTTGAGGGCCCGGAGGGCTGGGGAAATCGCCCTGCGCGCGGCCCAGAGCTTCTCGCGCTGGGAGGCGTCCTGGGCCACCAGCGTCTCGGTGGCCCCCTGACTGGTACAGAGGTCACCCAATTGAGACAGCTCAGCGAGCAAGCCCTCGCGGCCGTTGCCGTCCACCTCCACGATGACGGCGGAGCCCGCGCCCGGGGGGAATTGGAAGCCGCGGCCGTTCACCGCCCGCAGGGCCACGTCATCAATGAGCTCCAGGCAACGCGGGAGGAGGCCCGCGGCCAGCACGGCGGACACCGCCCGCGCGGCGTGCAGCACGGACGGAAACACCACCAGAGCCGTCAGCACCTCGCGCGGCAGCGGGATGAGCTGGACGGTGATTTCCGTGGCGACCCCCAGCGTGCCCTCCGAGCCGACGAAGAGGCCCACCAGGTCATATCCCGCCACGCCCTTGATGGTGCGCCGGCCCACCCGCACCACCTCACCGTCCGGGAGCACCCACTCCAGTCCGATGACGTAGTCGCGCGTGACACCATATTTCAGCGCGCGAGGCCCGCCGGCGTTCTCCGCCACGTTGCCGCCCAGCGTGCACAGCTCCCAGGAGTTCGGGTCCGGGGGATAGAAGAGCCCCACCGCCTCCACGGCCTTCATCAAGTCACCCGTGATGACGCCGGGCTGCGCCACCGCGGTGAGGTCTTCGGGGGCGATGGAGAGGATGCGGTTCATCCGCTCCAGGCTCACCGCCACCCCACCGTGCAAGGGCAGCGAGCCACCACTCTTGCCGCTCCGCGCGCCGCAAGGGGTGAAGGGCACGCCGTGCGCCGCGCACACCTTGAAGACCTCCGACACCTGCCGCGTGTCTGCGGGGAAGACGACGAGGTCAGGCGCATGGACGCCGCTGTCGGACTCATCCCGGGCATAGGCTGCCAGCGAGGCGTCATCCGCGCGCAGCTGCTCCGGGGCCAGGACGGCGGCCAGCGCCTCGCGCACGCGGACCACGCGCTCGGGCGCCACGCGAGGCCCGGGCACGGGCGTGCTCATCGCCGGGCCCCCAGCCGGGCCCACAGCTCGCGGCGAAGGGGGCCGTCGCGCCGCAGGGTGCCTTCATAGGCCTCCGCGTGGGTGACGGCGTCGCGCTGCTTGTCCCCGCGCAGGCGCAGGCACGCTTGCTCCGCTTCGATGATGCACGCGGTGGCGGGGCTGCCCAGCACCTGGGCCAGGGAGCGCGCCACCTCCCGCGCCAGGTCCTCCTGGAGGATGAGCCGGTGCGCGAAGCAGTCCACCAGCGATGACAGGCGGCCAAAGCCCACCACCCGCTTGCCCGGCACATAGGCCACGTGGGCCCGTCCGGTGAGCGGCAGCAGGTGGTGCGGACACATGGAGTGGAAGCGCAGGTCCGTCACCACAACCAGCTCGCCGGAGGAGCCCGGCGGCGCGGGGAACGTCTCACCCAGCGCCTGCTCCGGGGTGCGGCTGTAGCCGTCGAGGAACTCGGCCGTCCAGGCCTCGGCCACGCGCTCCGGGGTGTCCGCCAGGTGGATGTCCTGGAGGTTCAGGCCGGCGGCGCGCAGGAAGTCCGCCACGGCGCGCGCCATGGCCGAGCTATCCGGGACACCAGCGGGGGCGGCAGCGGCGGGGGCTTTGCGGCGGGCTCGGGACGAAGTCACAGCGGAATCGCTCCTGGAAGGGGCCAGCATTCAGGGGGCGTGGACCCTACCCGATGCGGACACGAGGATGTGCTGTCCCTGCACACGCACCGCATAGGTGCGGACCTGCACTCCGGGGTGCCGCGGGCACAGCCCCGTCCGGACGTCGAACGGCCAGGTGTGCAACGGACAGTGCACCACGTATCCCACCAGGTCGCCCTCGGACAGGGGCCCGGCCCGGTGGGGACACGCGTCCGCCACCGCGTGGAGCGCCCCATCCACGCGGAAGAGGGCTACCGCGACCCCGTCCACCTGGACCACCGCGCGCCCCCGCGCGTCGAGTGCGTCCAGCGTCGCCACTGGAATGAATCCTCCGTCCGGCTGTCCGTTCATCCCGATGTCCCCCAACGCCCGGCCGGGGCCGACACATCCCCACCCGGACGAATCAGAGCGTGATACCGTCCCTTGACACCCGCCGTGCCGCCTCATTAGAGCACCCGGGCAACCGCCCCTTCCGATGAATCAGCGAGCCCACACCTTCGCCCGCTGCACCGCGACGCTGCTCGTCGCGCTGTGGGTGTGTCAGCCGCTGGGCGCGCTGATGCACGCGAGGGACGAGCACGCGCACCGGTTCTGTCCGCAGCATCAGACGTTCGAGGAGACGGCGCTCGGCACGGGCGCGCGGCTGTCCCGGCTCGCGATTGAACAGAGCCCGCAGCTGTCCGCCCTGCCCGAGGCCGTCACGGACTCGGCGGCCCTCCCCCATGAGGAATGTCCGCTGGTGACGTCCGGCTCCCGCTCGGAGCTCCTGACGCCCTACCGCACGTCCCTGGTGCTGACGCTGCTCGCCGTGAGCCGCCCGGCCACCGCGCCGCCCCGCGTCCAGCCCCCCCTCTCCATCCTCGACACCGCCCCCAAGGCCTCGCCTCCCGCGCACGCGTGACGTGCGTCGTCTGAGGTCTGGCAGGTCATTGGTGGGCGTGGCCGCTTCGCGGGCGCCCCGTTCGAGGAGCATTCCAGGTGGCAACCCGTTCGCGCCGTGCTCACGGCGCTCTCATCGTCGTTTCACTCACGCCCTTCCTCTTCGCCAGCGGCGCCAGCGCCCAGGACGCCTCCGCGCCTCCGGCGGACGCCCCCGTGCAGGCGTCACAGGAAGACGCCGCGCCCGCGCTCACGCCCGAGGAGCTGGAGGAAATCGAGAAGGCGCTTGGCAGCGACGCAGCGGCCGCGCAGCAGAACGCGCCCGCCGGCACCGCGGCGCCGCCAACCTCCAGCCCCGGCGGTGGCTCCGCGCTCTCCATCCCCGGGGTGAACAACCCCAACACGGGCGCGAACTTCCTGGACCTGAGCTTCATCCTGGACGTGGCCGCCGCGGCCTTCACGGACAAGGAGCCCCTGCAGAGCGGCGCGCATGACCCCACGCGCAACGGCTTCAACCTGCAGCAGTTGGAGCTGTCCATCGGCTCGGTGGTGGACCCCTACTTCCGCTTCGACGCCAACATCGTCTTCAGCCAGTTCGGCGTGGAAATCGAAGAGGCCTACGGCACCACACTGACGCTGCCCTACAACCTCCAGGTGCGCGCCGGTCAGTTCCTCACGCGCTTCGGCCGCATCAACCCCACGCACCCGCATTCGTGGGACTTCGTGGACCAGCCCTTCGCCGTGGGCCGCATCTTCGGAGGCGAAGGCAACCGCGGCCTGGGCGCCGAGGTGTCCTGGCTGGCGCCCCTGCCCTGGTACGTGGAGGTGATTGGCAGCACCACCGACGCCACCGGCGAGGCCACCGCGCGCAGCTTCCTGGGCGCCACCAACGAGCGGGTGCAGTCCCCGCTCGATTTGCAGCTCACCGGCGCGCTGAAGCAGTTCTTCCCACTGTCGGACGACGTGTCCCTCATGTGGGGCCTGTCCACCGCCACCGGGCCCAACCCCACCGGCTACCGCAACCGCACGGACGTGTTCGGCACGGACCTGTACCTGCGCTACCGGCCCATCACCCAGGCCTACAACACCACGCTCATCACGCTCCAGGCGGAGGCCTTCTACCGCCGCCGCCAGGTGCCCGGAGACGTGCTGACGGACTTCAACACCTACGCGCAGGCCGCGTGGCGCTTCTCGCCGCGGTGGGCCACCGCGCTGCGCTACGAGCTGGGGACCGCGGCGCGCGGCGAAGACGGCGAGCGCGTCATCGACCCGCTGGACCCGGAGTGGACGGAGTCACGCAACCGCGTGTCCGCCAACGTCACCTTCTGGCCCACCGAGTTCTCCCGGCTGCGCCTCCAGGGCGCACGGGACAGGGCCGGGTGGCGGGATGAGCCCGGCTACTCCTTGATGCTCGCGCTCGAGCTGGTGACCGGCGCCCACGGCGCCCACGCCTTCTAAACCCTTTCGCAGGAGCCATGACCATGCGTCTCTCCCGTCTGCTCGCGGCCGTGTGCGCCGCCTTCACCCTCTTCGTCGCCTCCCCCGCTCGCGCGGACCTCAACGTCGTCACCACCCTGCCGGACCTGGCCGCGCTGACGAAGGCCGTGGGCGGGGACCACGTCAAGGTGCAGGCCCTGGCGCTGTCCAGCCAGGACCCGCACTTCGTGGACGCCAAGCCGAACCTCGCCCTGGCGCTCAACCGCGCGGACCTGCTCATCGCCGTGGGGCTGGACCTGGAGGTTGGCTGGCTGCCCACGCTCCAGGTGGGCGCGCGCAACTCGAAGGTCCTCGTGGGCAACCCGGGCTACCTGGTGGCCTCTCAGTTCGTGAAGCTGCTGGAGGTCCCCACGGTGCAGGTGGACCGGGGCCAGGGCGACGTCCACCCGGGCGGCAACCCGCACTTCCTCTATGACCCTCGCCAGGCGCTGTCCGTCGCGCGTGGCATCACCGACCGGCTGGCGCAGTTGGACCCGAAGAACGCGAAGGCCTACCGCGCCAACCTGGCCACCTTCGCCACCGAGCTGGAGAAGTCGCGCGCGGACTGGGAGAAGCGGCTGGTGTCGCTGCGTGGCCAGCCCGTCATCGCCTACCACCGGACCATGGCGTACCTGGCGGACTGGCTGGGCTTCGACACCATCATCTACCTGGAGCCCAAGCCCGGCATCCCGCCCAACCCGTCCCACGTGGCGAGCGTCCTGGCCCAGGGCCGTCAGCGCAAGGCGCGCATGGTGCTGATGGAGAGCTACTACCCGGACACCACCGCGCGG
Organism: Myxococcus sp. AM010; assembly: GCF_013372585.1. NCBI lineage: Bacteria > Pseudomonadati > Myxococcota > Myxococcia > Myxococcales > Myxococcaceae > Myxococcus > Myxococcus sp. AM010. The sequence continues at coordinate 34,519 of NZ_JABXEO010000050.1, read as the reverse complement.
CTGGTGGCCTCGAAGATTCCCGCGCCGCTGGTCACCCTGCACGGCGGCACGGACTTCAAGGCGAACGAGACGTACCTCCAGCACATCAACGAGATGGTCGAGCGCCTGGAGAAGGGGCTCGCCGGCAAGGGGACCTGAGCCATGCGGACCCTCCTCCTTCCCCTGCTCCTCCTGTCCGGCTGCGCGCTGGATTCCGGTGAGAGCTTCGCCGTGCTGGAACCCACCGTCCGCGCGGACTACACACCGGTGGCCGGGCGCGACGTGGGCAACGGCTTCCAGCGGCTCGCCTCCGACTTCGAGCTTCGCCTGGACGGCGCCGCGCTGGGCGTGGACCACATCGACCTGGTGGCCAGCGGCGGCACCCGCGGCCCCGCGACTTTCGACCCGGCCAACCCGCCGCCGGGCTACGGCAACTGCCACAACGGCCACTGCCACCGCGACGACGGCGCGCTGGTGGACTACGAGGACATCCAGGCGGAGCTGGATGGCGGTGGCGGCGGCGCGGAGGCCACGGTGGCCAGCCTGCACGTGGACGCGGACCTGGACCTGCTGGCGGACCAGACGCTGTCGCCCGGCTGCGAGCCGTCCTGCGAGCTGGACCGCGCCAACGTCAGCCGCTACCAGTGGGACGTGTCGTCGGTGCACCTGGAAGGCGTCGTGCGCGACAGCCGCCCCACGCCGCGTTTCAACGACGAGCGCCGCTTCCGGCTCGCGTTGGCGGCGGCGGCGGAGGCCACGCCGCTGCTGGTGCTGCGTGGCACGGTGGACATCCCCGCGGACCGGGAGCACAGGCCGCGCGTGAAGCTGGCCCTGCGGCTGGCCCTGGCGCCCACGCTGTTCGACTCGCTGGACTGGGCGTCCACCACGCCCGGTCCCGACGGCGTGGTGGACCTGACCGCTCCCGAGAACGCCGCCCTCCGGACCGCGATGGTGGAGGCACTGGCCACCCTGGAGCCCCAGGCGGAGGTGCGGCGTGAAGACCGTTGAGCCCACGGACGGCGCGCACGCGGTGCCCGCCACCTTCGCACCGGGAGACGCGCTGCTCACCTGCGAGAAGCTCGTCATCGGCTACGACGGCAAGGCCATCCTGCCGCCCATCGACCTGACCATCCGCCGCGGCCAGTTCGTGGCGGTGGTGGGCCGCAACGGCTCCGGCAAGAGCACCTGGTTCCGGACGCTGCTGGGCATGCAGCCGCCGGTGTCCGGCACCATCTCCCGCGCCTCCGCGCAGGTGCGCAGCGCCTACGTGCCGCAGACGTCCGCCATCGACTCGTTGCTGCCACTGCGCGCGGGCGAGCTGACGGCGTGGGGACGCCTGCGCGGCTGGAGCTTCCTGTGGCCCTTCGCCCGGAAGGCGGACCGGCAGGCCGTGCAGCGCGCGCTGGAGACGGCTGGCGCGAAGGACTTCGCGGCGCGGCCCTACCGCGAGCTGTCGGAGGGCCAGAAGCAGCGCGCGCTGCTGGCGCGGCTGGTGGCCACCGAGGCGGACCTGGTGCTGCTGGACGAGCCCACCGCCGCCATGGACGCGGTGGCCGAGCGCGAGACGATGCAGCGGCTGTGCACGCTGTCGCGTGAGCGGGGCCTGGGCGTGGTGGTGGTGTGCCACGACCTGGAGGTCGCCGCCGAGCACGCGGACGTGCTCGTCTTCGTGGACCGCGAGACGTCCGCCTTCGTCATGGGCGATGCCCGCACCGTCTTCTGTCACCCCGCCTTCCGCCGCCAGTACGGCGACGAGTACTGCCAACGCGCGCCCCTGGGACCTCACCGTGGAAACGACGCTCGCTGAACCGTCCAAGTGGGAGCAGTTCCACCTGGCGTTCGATTTGTTCAGGGACCCGCTGCTGTGCGCGCTCATCGCCGGCGGCGTGCTGGGCTTCCTGAGCGTGTACGTGGTGCTGCGGCGCATGGTGTTCGTCAGCGCCGCGGTGGCCCAATCCGCGGGCCTGGGCGTGGCGCTGGCCTTCTACGCCGCCATCCACCTGGGCACGCACGTGGAGCCCGTGCTGGGCGCCACCACCCTGGCCCTGCTGGCCACGCTGCTGTTGATGACGGAGCCGGCGAAGCTGCGCCTCACGCGGGAGAGCCTGCTGGGCCTGGCCTACGCGCTGGCGGGCGGCGCCGCGGTGCTCGTGGGAGACCGCATCGCGCAGGAGGCGCACGACATCCAGGGCATCCTCTTCGGCACGGCGGTGCTGGTGACGCCCGAACAGCTCCACACGGTGACCATCGCGGGCGGGGCCGTCATGTTCATCCAGCTGTGGTGGTACCGGGGCATCACCTTCGCCAGCTTCGACCGGACGGGCGCGCTGGTGCAGGGGCTGCCGGTGCGCCTGCTGGACGGCGTGCTGATGGTCAGCATCGGCGTCATGGTGGGCGTGTGCGCCCGGGCGCTGGGCGCGCTGCCGGTGTTCGCCTTCTCCACGCTGTCCGCCATCGCCGCGCTGATGCTGGAGCTGCGGCTGCCGTGGACCTTCTTCGTCGCCACGCTCTTCGGCGCCATCGCGGGCGTGGGCGGCTACCTCTTCGCCTTCTTCTACGACTTCCCCGTGGGGGGCTCGCAGACGGTGTTCGCCGCGGCCATGGTGGCCGTGGCGACCGTCCTCCGGATGCTCGTCCACGCGGCGCAGAAGGCGCGCTGAGCGTCAACGGACCGCGGCGGAGACCTGCTTGAACTCGGGCGTGCCGGCGCGCCCGAGCAGGTCGAACAGCGCGGCCTCCACCGTGACGACGTGCGCGCCCGCGTCACGGCACAGCTGGAGGCCCACCTGCCGGTCCTCCTGCGCGCGGGACAGCACGGCGTCCGCCAGCAGGAACGGGGACAGCCCGCGCTCGGCCAGGTCACGCACCGTCTGGAAGACACAGATGTGCGCCTCCATGCCCGCCACCAGCACCTGCGTGCGCCCGCCGAGCGCGGCCAGCACGTCCGGAACGGCGGCGCTGAACTCCAGCTTCTCCACCGGCTTGACGTCCTTGAGCGCGCGCATGCGGAGCAGCGAGTGCGTGGGGCCCAACCCCTTGGGGTACTGCTCGGTGAGGAGGATGGGGAGGCCCAGCGCGCGCGCCCCTTCGATGGCGGCGATGGTGCGGCTGAGCATCCGGTCCAGCGCGTCCCGGTCCATGGCGGCGCACAGGCGCTCCTGGATGTCCACGACGAGCAACGCGGCCTGGTCCTGCTTGAGGCGGAAGGTAGCCATGCCCCCTCCTCGCGCGAACGGCGCGGCCCCGTCAAGCGGCGGGCGCGGTCAGCGCCGAGGGTGGAACACCGACGCGGCGCGGAGTTCCACCGGGTGACAGTCCACCCGCGTCGCGCGGGCACTGGGGCCCATGCTCGATGAGGACCGCCGACAAGCGGCGGCCCCCGTGCCATTCGGGCGAAGGCTCAGCAGGACACCGTCGCCTGCGCGGCCAGCGCCGGCGCTCCGGTCTCCCGCGGCGCGAGGAGCTCCGGCGGGTGCACGAGCCGCAGCAGGCGCCCTCGGCCGGCGATGAAGGCCCGGGCGCGGCGAAGCTCCGGCTGATGCGGGTCCGCGTCCCGCCAGCAGTCGAGGAACGCGGTGAAGTCCTCCACCGCGCTGCTCCAGGCGCCGAGCGCCACCTGGGACTCCGCGGACAGCAGGCGGAGGTGTCCACAGCCGGGCCGCTCCGCCACCAGCGTCTTCGCCAGCTCCACCGCCTTGTCCTCGCGATGGGTCCGCAGACGCAGCCGGACCAGGGCCTCGCGCGCGGGCCGGGAGAAGGCCGTGGGCCCCGCGGCCCGAAGCCGCCGCTCCAACCGCCACGCACGCGTCAGCGTGGCCTCGGCGCGGCCCACCTCGCCCCTGCGAGCCTCCAGCGCGCCGCGCAGCTCCTGTGCGGCCACCTCCACCACGCGCGCCACATCCCGTGGACACAGGGACAGGTCCTCCGAGCGGCGAGCCTCCGCCAGCAGCGCATGCCGCGCATCCAGCGCGTTGCACACCCGCTCCACCTCGCCCAGCCGCGCGGCCTCCAGCAGGCTGAGCCCCCGCGTGTACTGGCGCATCCCGTCCCGCAGCGCCCGCTCCGCCGGGCTGGCCGTGTCGGACAGCTCCATGGGCACGTCCGCCGCCGCGCGCCAGAAACCGAAGCGCAGGTGCGCGGACACCATCGTCGCGGCGGCGAACAGCAGCGCCTGGTCGTCGCCTCCCGCGCCTTCCACCCGCTGCCGCAGGCGACGGGCCCACGCCTGGGCCTCACTGTACTGCCCCACTTCGGCGCAGCCCTGACTGAGCAGCCGCATGGCGGGCTCGGCGCTCGGCGCGTCGGAGGTGGGCAGTCCTTCCTCGGCCAGGTACGCATCATCCGCGGCCACCGTGGCCTCCAGCACGCGCTGAGCCTCCGCCATCAGCCCGACCCGCTGAAGCAGGCGCCCCGCGGAGAGCAGCGCGGGACTGGCACCAGGCGCCAACGTCACCAACCGGCGAGCACTGTCGCGAGCAGCCTCCGGCCGGCCGCTATTCAACATGGCCTGCACCCACGCCTGGTGGACCCCCGCGTGGTCCGGGTGTGAACGCAGCAGCTCGCGCAGCAGGGCCTGCGCATACGGCTGCCCCTGTCCGGGCCGACCATCCGGCTCGTAGCCGTCCAGGAGGAAGCCCGCGAGCAGCAGCCGCGCGTCGCCGTCCTCGGGATAGCGGTCGATGAGGCACTCCATGTCGCGCACGAAGGCGTGGCGCCCATTGGCCGGGCCCTTCTCCGCCAGCAGGCTGGCCGCGACGATGTAGCGCTGCTCGCGGTCCGAGGTGCCCTCGCTCAGCGCCAGCGCGCGGCCCATGGCCTCCGCGCGGGCGGTGGCGAAGCGGGCGCCAGAGCCTCGCGCGAGGGCGAGCCCCCACCAGGCCATGGCCAGCGACGCGTCTTCCCGCGTGGCCTGCGCGAAGGCGCGGCGGGCCTCACCGCCCCAGCCCAGGTGCAGAAGCCGAAGGCCCTGGTCGAACCAGGCCTGGGCCTGGGGCCGGGCGGTGGTCACCTCCAGGTGTGCGTGACCCAGGCCCTCCCGCAGGCGCGGCGTGGGGAGCGCGTCATCCGCGACGTCCTCCCACGGCGCGCGGGCATGGACGGAAGGTTCATCGGCTCGGAGCAGTCGCGCCAACATGATGTCCTCCTCAGACCCCGGCGACCGGGGCGGTGCAGACGTTGAATCCAGACTCCAGGGAACGAAGGCGGGAGGCGAAGCGCCGCCACGCCGCGGCCAGTCCGTCCGCGGCGACGGGGGGCGCCTTGCGCCGGGCCTCGAAGCACTCGCGCCGCCAGGACGGCCCCACCTCGGAGGACACCCAGTCCTCGTGCTCGGCCAGCCACCCCGCCAGCGAGGCCAGCCCCACGCGCAGCGCCCGCCGCTCGTGCCCCGTGGTCGGCAGGCGCGCCGGGCCCAGCTCCTCCGCGCGAAACGGCAGGCGGCCCGGCACCCCGTCCAGCAGGACGGGCGCGAAGCCCGCCCGCGGGACGAAGATGGCTTCGCCGCACTCGCACAGCGCGCCGAAGCCCCACAGCGTCAGGCGCCCGCTGCCCGGAAGGCCCACCGTGTAGGGACTCTGCCCCTCCGCGCCTTCGGGGCGCGCGTGACGCACGAGCCCTCGTCGAACGAGGAGGTTCCCCTCCGGACAGAGGACATCCCGCCCGAGGCACCACATGGAGACGTCGAACAGCCGGTCTCCATCGCGTCGCAGCTCACAGGGAAGCACGGTGGACATGGCATTGCCGGACATGGGCGCGCGCTCCTCTCAGCTCGCGGACTTCTTCGCCGTGGCGCCACGGCGCACGGGGCTGGCACCAAAGAGCGCGGGCGCATCCACCGGGCTTCCGCCCTGCTTTCCCAGCACCGCGTTGACGGCGCGCACCAGCTTTCCGCGCACGCTGGCCGTCAGCGGCAGGTCACCCAGCGCGGCCTGGAGCTGCTGCGTGCTGATGCCCCGGCCGCTCTTCGGCTTGCCGATGGACAGCGACTCGTAGCTCTTGCCCTGCGTGTCCTTGTCACGGCGACGGGCGCTCCGCTGCTTCAGGAGGGTGCGGCCCTCGGAGCCGTAGGACTCCAGCTGCCGCGACAGGCGGAGGAGCTTCTCGGAGGGGATGTTCTTGTCCGTCAGGAACTGCTGGAAGGAACCCATGGTCATCTCTCTTCGGGGAACGAGGGGCCGGCACCGACAGCGCCGGCCCCCGGGTGAACGGGCCAGGGAGCCCGGGAACAGCGTCAGTGCTCGTGGCCGTGGTCGTGCGACTCCTCGACGATGACGGAGACGGTCGCCGTCGACGTGGGACCGAAGGTCAGGATGTGCGTGCCCACCGCGAGGGGCACCACGTGGCGGCCCTTGATGTCGGTGCAGCCCTCGGAGCTGCTGGTGCTCTCCTCGATCTCCACCTCGTCACCGCTCGCGGTGGTGATGGAGAGGGGCACGTCCGCGTTGGTGTAGATGACGTAGTCGGCGGCCTCGCTCGCCGCGAAGGACACGGCGCCCTGCTTCCCGTCCGGGCCATCCGCCAAGGTGATGTCGTAGCGGCGGTGGTCAGCGCGAATCGCGGGGGCCGCGTCCGTGCCCAGGGTGGCGGTGACGGTGGTGGCGGGACCTTCCTGGAGGTGCTCGCACGCCTCGGCGTCGACCCCCTCTTCTTCGGGATGGTCGTCGTCGCCGCAGCCGGCGGAGACGAGGGCGGTGGACAGCAGGAGCGCGGCAAGGAGCTTCTTCGTCATGGTGCTACTCCACGGGTTTGGACTGCGGGTGTGCCACGCCCGCGCGCCAGCAACGGCCCCCGCCAGGACATGGAGGAGCCGCCACGGGAGCGTGGGAATGGAAGGGGTGTGCGCGGGGCACGAAACACGGGCGCCGTGAGACAGCTCAGCCGGCGTGGACGCAAAGCCGCAATGACTCACAGCCCGCGTGGAGCGGACGAGAGTCTGTATGGCTTTAGCGGACGAGCAGCCTCACACGGCGCGACAGGCCGCGTGAGCGAGCAGACTCCCGGGCCTCACGCGCGCGGCGGAGACGCCTTGGGAGCCAGATGCAGACGGGCGACGGGCTCCGCGTGGAAGCGGAACACCGCCAGCGCGGGCTCGGAGCGAGCGGGCGCGACCAGGCGGGACGGCGTGTCCTGCTGCGGAGGCGGAGCCTCCCGCCGGAAGAAGGCGTGGACACAGTGGGCGTCGGCGCCGTGGGAGTCCGCCTCCGTGCGCTTGGAGGCGACCCGCACGTCGTCGAAGGAAACCTCGACGTGACCGGCGCCGTGGGCGTCACGGGCCTCCACGTGCATCACCTCACCATGCTCCAGGCACGTGGCGTGCTGGACCAGGGCGAAGTGCATCACGCTCCCCATGTACGCCAGCACACACACGAGCGCGAACGGCAGCGCCAGACGGCGCGACCGGACGGAACTCACGGACTGGTGATGGGTGGAGCGGCTCACGTCAGGGCATTCCCGGTCAGACGGCGCCCACGGTTGTAAGCCAGACAGGCCGTTCGCGCAAGTCAGACTGTCTCACGCGACCTTCGCCAGGAAACACTCCCCGCGCGAAACAACAACAGCAACACAGGAACAAAAGCAACCCAAGGACCCTTCCCAGCGCCGCTGTTCCAGGGGGACCGGAGCGGCCGGCCCCAGGCCCTGCGGGCGTACCCTGGCCACCGGGGGTGCGTCCCGCTCTCCGACGGGAGGCTCCGGGCCCGTGGACCGGTGGACCCGTCCAGGCGTAGGGTGCGCGCCGCCCGGAGAACCCCGGGCGTACCACCGAGGTCACGCCTTCGTGCAAGAGTTCATCGACGTGCTCAGGAGCCAGGCACGCCACATCGCGCCCGACCTGGCGCGCATCGCCTACCAGCGGGGCCTCGCCGTCACGCGACCGGACGGGACCACCCGCCCCATCCCCATCACCGCTACGCCCGTGGTGCTGGACGCCGCGGAGATTCGCCGCCGCTCGGAGCTGTCCGCTCGCCTGTCCTCCGCCACGGTGAAGATGGCGCAGGCGCAGCTCCAGGGCGCGGACGCGGAGACCCTGCTGGGCGCCCTCTCCCCCGTCGAGCGCGTGCTCGCCGAGCGCACCTGGCGCCAGTCCACCCGCCTGGCCACGACCCGCGTGGATTACTTCGTCGCCGGCGGCACGCCGTGGGCGCTGGAGGTCAACGCCACCATCCCCGCCATGCAGGGGTACTCCGACATCGCGGCCCGCACCTTCATCGAGGTGGTGGGCCGCTACTTCCGCTATCCGGAGAAGGCCCTGCCCGCCCTGCTGGCGCTCAACGGCAGCAACGCGCTGGCGCTGTACCGCGCGCTGCTGGACGGCTACGCGGCCGAGCGCAACGGCAGGATGCCGGACACGGTGGCCCTGTTGTGCCGCCGCAATGACGCCCAGATCACGGAGCTGCGCTGGCTGTGCGAGCGCTTCCGCGACTTCGGCGCGGACGCGGACCTGGTCCATCCGGACGAGGTGTCCGGTGACGACGCCTTCGTGGCCCACGGCAAGAAGTACGACCTGGTGTACCGGCACCTCTTCGTCCGGCGCCTGGAGGAGTCCCCCTCCCCCTGGGTGGAGGACTTCCTGGGCACGGTGCCCGGCAAGAAGGCGGTGTTCCTCAATCCCCCCGCCTCGCAGGTGGAGGTGAAGCTGACGTTCGCGCGCCTGTCGCAGGCCCTGGCCGAGCCCGCCCTGGCGGAGGCCGCGCGGCTCACGGGCGAAGAGCTGGAGGCGGTGCGCGCGTCCGTGCCGTGGACGCGGATGTTCCAGCCCGGACCCACGCAGGGCCCCGACGGCGAGCGCGTGGAGGACCTGGTGGCCCTGGTCGCCGCGACGCCAGCGCGCTTCGTCCTCAAGCGGTCCTGGGACTACGGCGGCCGAGCCGTCTTCCTGGGCCGCTCCGCGGGCACCGTCCCCTACACGGAGCGGGTGCAGGCGGCCTATGGCGCGCCGATGACGTGGGCGGAGCTGTGCGCGCGCACGGCGGCGGACACGGCCGGCGGAGGCTTCGTGGTGCAGGAGGCGGTGGACTCGCCCCCCGAGGCGCACCTGCTCTGCGAGCCCAACGGCACCGTGCTGCCCACGTCCTTCTTCGTGGACTACTCCGCCTATGCCTCCGTGGGCCTGGCGCGGCAGCCCGCGTGGGGCGGGGTGTGCCGCGGGTCGATGTCGGAAATCGTCAACATCGTCGGCGGCGGCGGCGTGTTGCCGCTCATCACCTCCGAAGTCGCCTCGAAGCTCCTGATGGCGTGGAAGGCCATCTAGGCCGTTGACCCGATTTCGGGGGCCGCGCCCTCCCTCCTCGCACCACAGGAGGAAGGGATGACCTCAGCAGTGCAGCGGTGTCTCGGCGCGTCGCTCGCCGTTGTCTTCATGTCGTGCGCCAGCGTGGCCCTGGCGCATGGCTCCATGGAAGTACCCCTCAGCCGCGTCTACACCTGCTTCAAGGAAGGGCCGGAGACGCCGAAGTCAGACGCGTGCAAGGCGCTCATCCAAGCCGGCGGCACGCAGGCGCTCTACGACTGGAATGGCGTGCGGCAGGGCAACGCCAATGACAGGCACCGCGAAATCATCCCGGACGGGAAGCTGTGTAGCGCCGCGAATGAAAGCCACCGGGGCCTGGACCTCGCGCGCGCGGACTGGCCCTCCACGCTCATCACTCCGGACACCCAGGGCCGCTTCGAGTTCGTCTTTCACGCGACCGCTGTGCACGCCACGGGCTACTTCCGCCTCTACGTCACGCGCGAGGGCTACAACCCGGCGCTGCCGCTGAAGTGGTCGGACCTGGAAGCGAACCCCTTCTGCTCCATCACCCACGTCTCCGCCCAGAACAACCGCTACCGGCTCGACTGCCCCTTCCCGCAGGGGAAGACGGGCGCGCATGTCATCTATGGCATCTGGCAGCGCTCGGACAGCCCGGAGGCCTTCTACGCCTGCACCGACGTGAAGTTCACCAACACCCCGCCGCCGCCCACGGCGTGGAAGGAGCTGGGCCAGGTGCAGGCGCGTGAAGACCTGCCCGCCGGGAGCTCGGTGACGCTGCGCGTGTTCGACGCGCGGGGCGCTGACGCCGAAGCCCATGTGCATCCCCTGGCCACGGCCACGCCCGCGGCCCAGTGGATTCACGCGCTGGCGCAGCGGGTGAACGGCGCGTCCAGCCTCGTGCAGGTGGGCGTGCTCCAAACCACGGGGCACGTGACCCCCGTGCAGGACGCGCTGGGCAACCGCGTCTACGCGCGTGAGACGGGCTACACCTTCCAGGTCGACATCGTGAAGCCGCCTCCGGATGGCGGTGGCGAGCCTGTCTACCCGTCTGGGATTGAAGGCTACGCCGCGGGCACCGTGGTGCGGGGCACCGACGGCCTGCATTATCGCTGCAAGCCCTTCCCCTACTCCGGCTGGTGCAAGGGCGCCGCGCTGCACTACGCGCCGGGCACGGGCTTGAACTGGCAGGACGCCTGGGAGCGCATTCCCTGAGGCCTACCGGTTGACGAAACACATGCCGCTTCGGAGTGAAGGCACCGGGATGCCACAACGCCAGACGCAACATGTTCGCGTCACGGCAGACAATCCCGGTGCCCCCGACATTCAAGCCATCTCCAAGAAAGGTGTGTGTATGTCCCCCCGAATCGACCAGCGCGCGCTCTCGAAGCTCGGCGCGAAGCTCCAGAAGGACGCGGGGCCGGCCCAGGCCCGGACGCCCACGGCGACGGCCTCCGCTGTCAGATACCAGACGCAGCGCAACGCGGATGTCTTCCAAGGTGCTGCTCCGCTTGGACTCGCGCGGGGTGTGCTCGGGGACACCGTGGCGGCCCTCAACACGAGCCCGGTGGAGGCCCCGGCGCTGACGCCCGAGCAGCAGGCATCGGCGGAGGAGGCGCAGGTTGAAGCCACCAACCATCAGGACCCGTCCTACCTCACGGACTGGCTGAAGGCCCACCCCGACCCGGCGCAGCAGGCGGCCTTCATGGATCGCTTCTTTGAGGTGTACGGCACCGAGGCGGGCCAGTTGCTCGACCTGGCCAGCGAAGAGGACCTGCCGGTGCTCTCCGACGCCCTCGACGCGGCCTACCGCTCGGGTGCCGTCACGCTCGATGAACTGACGGCGGCCGTCGGCTCGCACCTCGCGGGTTCCGTGAACGGCGAGACGCACGAGACGCTGGCGAAGATCATCGCCGGGACGGGCAACCCGGAGCTCATCACCGCCTACGCCCAGCGCGAGCTGGAAGTCATGATGGACAGCAACGCTCCGGACCCGGTGCGCTCGGTGGCCATCGCCACGGCGCTGGCGGGCCTGCCGCCGGACCAACTCCAGGCGTTCCTGAAGGACAACCCAGACGCCCTGGGCCACGTCTTCAAGAACCTCAACGACCCCGACGTCGCCGGCTCTGAGGCGCTTGGAAGGCTGTTGGACGCGGCCAGCGCCATCCAGCCCGCCACGCCGGAGTCCATCAAGCTGTTCATGGACAGCATCGGGCACCTGGAAGACAACCCGGAGTCCCGCGCGGCGGCGGCGCGCTTCTTCATGCGGCACGCGGACGCGATCCTCGCCGCGGCGAGCGACGCCTCGGGCTCCATTGGCAGTGAGGGCGCGGGCAGGCTGTCCGAGTTCTTCACCCGGACGCTCTTCACCGAGCCCTCCTTCGAGGGCCAGGAAGAACTCCACGCGTTCATCACCTCGAAGCTGGGTGACATGCAGACGCAGTTGGAGGCGGAGGCGCGCACCAATCCGCCATCCCAGGATGCGCAGCGCCTGGCGCGGTCCATGGGCAGCCTGGTGGGCGCCATCGAGGGTGGCTTCCTCCTCTCCGTCGAGGAGCTGAACAAGCGCAACGAGGCCGTCGAGGGAATGACGGGGCTGCTCTTCAAGCTCAAGGACCTGCTCCCCTCCTCGAGCATCCCGGGGCTGGGCACGCTGCAGGACCTCACCATCGACCAGATCCAGGACTGGGTGACGGAGGCGCTCAAGGAGAATCCGGATGATCCGCAGGATGCCATTCCGTTCCACCAGCTCTTCGGAGAGAGCATCTTCAACCCCGTCCTCCGGGGCCTGTACGACTCCGCTCGGCTGACATCCCTGGAGAACCGCGAGCTTGGCCTGAACCCGTGAGCCCGCGCGCGGCCCAGGCCGGCGTGGATGCGCCGGCCTGGGTCCCCGAGGCGCGCCGCGCAAGCACGCGGCCTGAAGGCAGCGGTCCGCGTGGTGGCCGGCCCCTGGCGCGTCCGCTCCCCTCAGCGCGTGAGCGTCAGGGGGGGAACGTCCTTCACCTGCGCCTGGTGCGTCACCCGCGTGCCCAGGATGTAGTGCGGCTCGGGGGGGTCGTAGATGAATTGGGCGGCGTAGGCGGTGAAGAACCTGTCAGCCCCGTAGGCGACGTCCGGCAGGTACTGCTCAGGCAGCTCATCGTAGGAGATGGCGAAGCCCGAGCCGTCCCACACGTCACCCTCCTCGTCCCACCGCGCCCCCCACACGCTGTGCGGACCGTCGCGCGTGTCGTCCCAGACGACCAGGGACTTGTCATTGTGGTGGGCGATGCGCGGTGCGGTCTGCGCGCCCGCGGCGGTGGAGATGGGGATGCCGGAGGGGTCCTTCACGATGCCCTTCCGATTCACGCGCGCCCCGTAGATATCCGGGTTCCCATTCCGGTCATCGGACCAGACCACCTGATAGCTCTTGCCCGTCCACTCCACGTCGGGCGTCGTCTGGGCGCCCGCCGCCGAGGAGATGGGGAAGCCGTCGCCGTCCAGGATGGTGCCGTCCTCCTTCACCCTGTTGCCGTAGATGTCCGCGTTCTCCGGGCCCTCGCCGTGGTCGTCGGACCAGACGACCAGGAACTCCTTCTTGCTGTTGTTCCAGGTCGACGACGCCTCCTCCGCGAAGTTGAAAGGGAAGCCGCTGAGCGTCCGGTCCGCCGTTGGGAGGACGACGCCGTCTTTCGTCACCCGCGTGAAGAAGATGACTGTCTCGTCGTCACCGGAGATGGTGTACGTCACCAGGCAGATTTTCGGAGAGCAGGCGACTCGCGCCGGACCGAAGGACTCATCCGTCTGGATGGCGCGGAACACGGGGCCCACCACGGTGCCATCCGGCTTCACGCGCACGCCGTCGACACCGTCCCGGGACTCCCAGACGACGAAGAAGTACTTCCCGTTGAAGGCGATGGCCGGCCGCACGCCATCATCCTCGCTGATGTTGATGCGGATACCCTCGGTGTCGAGCACGGTGCCATCGGGCTTCACCCGGGTGCCGTAGATGCCGCCGGTCCGCACGTCGGTCCAGACGGCGAAGTACTTTCCGCCACCGTACGCGACCGCCGGGCCGAAGCGCGCCACCGCGGCTGGCGCGGGGTAGCCACGAGGTGCATCGAGCTCAGCCTCGGTGCTCGCGGACACCTCCGCCGTCATGTCCTCCACTCCGACCTGCGCTTCCTGTTCCGGCGCCACCCCGCAGCCAGCCACCACGGCCCCGAACAGCAGCCCAGCGATGCCGGCCTTCACTTCCCGCCTCATGTGCAGCCTCCCCTTCGCGAACAGCGGCGCAAAGCTGGGGACCTGCACGCACGTCACCAGCCCCCCGTGGGGCGCAGTCCGGATAAGGCGGTGGACAGGAGCATCGAGCCGCCGCCCCTGGGCGCGCGACGCCGGACTCCGGGGCGCAGGGCCTTCGAACAACCGACGGCGGCCCGGCACGGATACGCGGGGCCGGTGGCGTGTGTCTCAATCGTCCGTGCACTCGGCGCCCGCATCGCGGATGTCCGCGTCGTAGTGCAGGCGGAGCGGTCCGGAAGCCTCGACGTGACGGACGAAGACGGAACCGAAGACCTCCGCGCCGCCGCTCAGGCTGAGTGCGGCACGGGGCGCATAGAGATTGCCCGCCAGGGTGCTGCCCGCGGACAGCGCCAGCACGTTCGAGCCCGCGACGTACACGCGCACGCGTGAAGGCGTGGCGGTGGACCCCAGCGTGAGCGGTCCCGCCACCGCGACGGAGCCTCCAAGGAACAGGTCCAGCGCTCCGGGCGCCTGGACGTCCACCGACAGGCCTCCACCCAGGTCGACGACGCCCTCCACGAAGAGCGCCGTGCGCGCGCGAATCGTGAGCGTGGCGCGGCCCGTCCCGGTCATGCGCGTCAGGTGGAAGCGGCCACACGGCAACTCCAGCGCACGTTCACCTTCGACGTCCTCCAGCGCCGTGGCGTCGAGGCCGATGGCCGCGTTGTCATTGTCGAGCACGTGCCGTGCGATGAGCCCGGAGACATCCACCTGGGACGCCGCGTCACACGCACAGGGGATGACTGGGTCCACGGGCTCGCGGCGGACCTCGGCCGCGTCCACCGGCCCCAGCACATGGCCCGCTGGAACCGTGAGCACGCCGCCGACGCTGAAGGCGGGCAACGCGACGTCACCGAGTACGCGGGCGTCCCCCACTACGGTGGCCGAGGCTGGGTTGCCGGTAAGCGGCCCCCCGCAGTGCAACGCCTCGCCCACGCGGAACGTCTGCCCGAGCCGGGCTCCTCCCGCACCGCCAATCCTCAGCGAGCCGCCCACCGATACCGCGTCATTGGCCGACAGCGCGCCATTCACCCCGACGTCGCCCCCCGCGCCTCCTGGCTGATACGTCCCTACGGTGCCGCGAAAGGCATCCGTTTCGAAGGACGCGCCCAGGGCGAGCCCCTCACAGGTGCACAGCGCGTGACGGAAGGTTCGTTCCGCCAGACGTCCACTGCACACCTGCGAATCGGTATCGGCATCCCCCACGACGACAGGAGGTCCGCGCCCCGCGCAGTAGGCCTCCCAGTCGTCGGGCGGCCCACCAGCATCCGCGGAGGAGCCCACCTGGCCTGCGTCCGGCGACTGGACCGTGGCCACCAGGTCTCCCCGCGTGCAGCTTCCCATCGAGGCCGCCAACAGCACAGCCAACGTCCATCGCCGGTTCATGGCGCGGTGAGCTCCCGAACGCGCGCACGGGCCGAGGGCACGAGCGGCGAATCCGGATGGCTGGAGAGAAAGGACTCCAGCGCGCCGCGCTCCGCGTCCCGGTCGCCGAGCACACGGTGCGCTTCGGCGATGCCGTGCTGCGCTTCCTGGTCAAGCACACCGCGCGGCTGGACGTGAAGCGCCGCCTTGAACTGATGCAGGGCGCCTCGCGCGTCCCCCAGGTGCTCCAGTCGAAGCGAGCCCGAGGCGACGCGCGCGACATAGGACGCGAGCGACGCGGGCTCGGCGCGGATGACGCGCAAGTAGAGCGCCTCGGCCTCCGCCCACCGCCCCTCCGAGCGGAGCCCATTGGCCTTGAGCAAGAGGTCCTCCGGAGCAGCCGGCTTCACGGTGGCCGCCGGCGCTCGCGGACGCACCGGCTGGGATGCGACCGTGGCGGCAGCGATGGGCGCGGCAGGCACCACCGGCGCTTCGGGCGGAGCCACTTCGGACACGGCGTCCTGCCGCGAGGGTGCCGCGTCCACCACCGCGCCGCCGCTCCGTCGTGACGCCGTGTTCAACCCCAGGGGCCCTGCCAGCGCAGGCGCTTCAAGCTGCGACGTCGACGCCCGGCCCGAGCGTGTGAAGCTCCAGACCGCCGCGGCCGCGGCGCCCGCGACGAGGAGCGCGCCTGTCATCAACCACACGGGAGGCCGCTTGCCGCGTGGCCGGGGCGCGGGCCGTGACACCAACGCACCTGCCTCCAGCGCGGCCAGCACCATCTGCGCGGACCGCTCCCGGGAGATGCGCCGGGCCGGCCCCGCGCCTTCGTCCAACGGCAGGACCCGCGCGTTCAGGGCGTCATCTGCCTCGTCCCTGAAGTCACTCATCCCCGCTCCTCCCCTCCGTCACCCTCCGCGGACGCCAGCGAGCGCAGCGCCGCCCGCCCCAAGCGGAGCCGGCTGCGCACCGTCTCGAAGGGAATACCCAGCTCCGTCGAAATCTCCGGCACGCTCAACTCCAGCACGTGATGCAACACCAGTGCATGCCGCTGCTCATCTGAAAGCCGGTCCAGGAGTGTCACCATGTGCCGGCGATGAACATACTCGTCCGGCAGCGCCTCCTCGGAGGGAACCGCGACCAGCTCCACCGGAGCATCCGCGTGCTGGGCCTCCCGGCCTCGGGAGCGCTTCAGCCATGCGAACGTCGTCCGCGCAACGACCCGGTCCGCCCAGGACTGGAAGCGGCCCTCGGCGCGGTAGGACGGCAGCCCTCGCACCAGGGCGATGAGCGCCTCCTGGGCGATGTCCTCCACGTCCCCATCCCCTCGCACCAGGTAGCGCACGAGGTTGCGAACCCGGGGGAGCACCTCCAACAACAACGCCCCGGTTGCCTCGCGCTCGCCCTGAATGGCCGCCTGGATGCGAGGGTCTACCGCCGCACGACGTGGGTCCGCTGCGTGTGAGCCCGAGCTCCTCATTGCCGCCATGGAGGACGGCACCGGGCCATTCGGGTCATCCGCGCTCACAGAAAAACCACCATCACCAGCCCCAGCCGAGGGCGGACGGACCAGCCCGCACCGCGAGATACGAAGTTTCCGTCGATGGCGTAGCGAAGCTCGGGCCGCCCCAGGAGGACCTCCGCGGCCAGGCTCGCCTCCAGGCCGACACGCGCCCCCATCCGCCACCGCGCGCGAAGCTCGGGGCCCATGAGCAGGGCCAGCATCGTGCCCGGGGGCGCCGCCTCCACCTCCTCCGTCAGCGCTTGCGTCCGGCGCGTGAAGACCACCGCCCCCAGGCCGAGCCCGGCCTCCACCTCCAGTCGCGCCGCCGCCGCCCAGGGAAGCCCCGCCCACACCGACGCCGCGTGCTGCCCCAACGTCACCTCCGTGCGGGCATCGCGAAGCCGGGCCGGCACACTGGCCAGGACTTGCGCGCGCAGCCGCCACCGGCCCGGCTGCACGCCAACGCCTACCACCAGCCCCTGGTGCCCCATGCGCGTGTACCCATCCAGCGCGGCATGGCCCCCCAACGTGAGCCACAGCGGGCGCGCTGGGTGCGCCTCGGCCGAAGCCAGCCCCAGGTCCTCCCGAGGTGGCGCCACGCCCTCCTCGCCGCTCGAGGCCTGGCGCGGCGTGACTTCCACCACGACACCGAGCGGCGCACCGGCCTCCACCGCGCGCAGCGCGGAGCGCGCGGCCAGCGCCAGCGCCTCCGCCCCCGTGGACCACTCCAGCGAGCCTGGCGACTGTCCCAACCGCGCGGCCCGGGTGAACAGACGCCGGCTGTCGAACTCGGCCACCTGGACGCGAACGTCGCTGCCCTCTCGCACGAACCAGAGGACGGCGCGGGCCTGGTGGCGTCCGGCCAGCCGCTCCGCCGCCAGCCATGGGCCCTCGCGAAATCCCCCGAGCGGCGCGCCGGAAGAGACCTCGAGCCGCACGGGCAGGTCGCTGCTCTGCCCCCGCACCCGCCCGAGCAAGGCGGTGTCCTCGTCGGACGCCACCCGGACGACGGCGATCCACGGCTCGGCGGCCACGGAAGAGCTGGAGAGCGCCACCAGCAGGAGGGCCGCCGCGAAGGACATGCGGCAAACCCTAACGCCATCACGCCGGGGAACAGAAGTCCCCCGGCGTATGGCTTCACGACACGCTCACAATGTCTGTCAGATGCTCAGCGCAGCTTCCGCGCCAGCGCATCGAGCAGCGAGCCGTCATCACCGCTCAACTCCCAGAACATCGCTCCGCCCAGGTTCTTGTCCAGGATGTAGTCCGCCTTGGCGTTCATGCTCTGCACGTCGTCATACCCAATCCAGATGCCCGTGGACGGACTGTAGACGTAGGCCTGCTTCGCCTCCGGATGGAAGAACTTCGTGTAACCGGAACCGGCGCGCTCGTAGTTGGCTTTGATGTCCTTGAAGTCGAACACGCCCGTCAGGCCCGACGAGCCGTCATCCCAGGTGCCGCGCGTGGGCACGCCGCTCTGGAACAGGCCGTTGTTCACGTTGGGCACGCCGCCCCAGCCCCGGCCGTAGAAGGGCACGCCGACGACAATCTTCGCGGGCGGCACGCCCAGCGCCAGCATCTTCGCCACCGAGCCATCCGTGTAGAAGCCCGTGGCCGCGCCCGGGTCACCCGTGACGCGATTGAGCGCCGAGTGGAAGTTCACCGTGCTCTCGAAGGCACCGTGGTAGTCGTAGGACATCACGTTGATCCAATCGAGCACGTCGGACAGCCTCTTCGTCTCCTGCTTGTTCTCCAGCAGGTCCGGCGAGGCGCCCGTGGCGATGGTGAGCAGGTACGGCTTGCCCGTCTGCGTGGTGACGGCGTTGAGCTGGGCGCGGAACTCCTGCATCAGCAGCGTGTAGTTCTGCTTGTCCGCGGGGCTGTTGCTGTTGCCCGGCAGACCACCTCCCACGGGGTACTCCCAGTCGATGTCGATGCCGTCGAACACGCCCTCGCCGTTGACGGGGTCCACGCCGGGGTACTGGCCGCGGATGTAGAGGTCCACGCAGGACTTCACGAAGGCCGCGCGCGAGGCCGGAGAGGACGCCACGGTGGAGAAGTGCGTGGACCAGGACCAGCCGCCCACGGAGATGAGCAGCTTCAGGTGCGGGTGTTGCCGCTTCAGCTCCTTGAACGCGCGGAAGTTGCCGCGCAGCTGGCCGGGGTTCCACTCCCCCTGCCAGCCGCCGCCCTTGTCGATGTCCGCGAACGGATCTCCGAGGACGCAGCGCCCGTCCCCGGAGATGTTGGAGAACGCGTAGTTGATGTGCGTGAGCTTGGACGGCTGCACGTTGGACACGTGGTAGTTGCGCGCGTAGATGCCCCACGCGGTGAAGTAGCCGACGATGCGCTTTCCTCCCGGCGGCGGCCCGCCCGGAATCTCCACGACGACGGTGAGCGTGGTGGTCCCCACGTTGCCCGCGGCGTCGTAGGCGCGCACCGCGTAGACATACGTGCCGTTCTGCTCCCAGCCGCTGAAGGCCCGGCTGAACTGTGAGCCGGTGGCGACGACGGCGCCGTTCTCCAGGAGCTCCACACGCGTCACGCCCACGTCGTCCGTCGCCGTGGCCGTCAGGCTCAACGGCCCCGCGGCGCTGATGCGCGTGGCGCTGGCGCTCAAGCCCACGGTGGGCGCGGTGACATCCCCGCCGGTGCCCGCGTCCGTCCCACCGCTGCCCGCATCTGGCTCACCACCGCCCGCGGGCCCCAGGTCCAACCACAGCGCGGCCACCGCCACCGGTGTCCAGTCCGCCTGGGACGTGTGCGCCTGCCGGCACTCATAGAGGCGCCCCTGATAGGTGACGCGCGTCCCCACGGAGTACGCGACCCCCACGGCCCACTCCGCGGCCAGCGCCGCATCCTGGAACGCCGTCATGTCCGGGACGTGGGACGACGGGACTTCGGAATCACAGCCAGCCATGGACAAGGCGGTGACGATCAGGCCAGAGGCCCACCAACTGCGACGCATGCATGTGCTCCTCGCCGCGCTGGACATACGCCGGGCCCAGGTCCGGAGCAGGCCTGCCCCAGGCTCCCCAACGTCGGTTCCGCGCGGCTCGTCTGCGGGTTCACGCAGTCAGAGGCAGGCGTCGATTATTTCGGGTTAATACCGATAAGCGCGCTTCAGCCCGGAGGCGGGGCCTTGCGAGAGAAGGGCATCAGCAGCCGCTCCACGGGGCGGCCTTCCATCAGGTGCTGCTCGACGATGTCCTTCACGTCCTCCACCTTCACGCCGCCGTACCAGGTGCCTTCCGGGTAGACGACGACGGCGACACCGAAGCTGCACGTGTCCAGGCACCCCGCCGCGTTGGCGCGCATGCGCCCCTTGAGGCCGCGCTTGTCGAGCTCCGCCTTGAAGGCGGCGCGGACCTCCTCCGCCCCCTTGGAGGCGCAACACCCCTTGGGATTTCCGTCCGGGCGACGGTTGGTACAGACGAAGACGTGGCGCTGGTAGGGAGGAGCCATGTCCGCCTCCTAACGCGCGTCCAGGCCAAAATCGACGGCCTCGTTCACCAATGGACCGCGCCCCGGGCGGTTCCACCGTCCGTAGCGGATCAGCACGGTTGCACCCGCCCGAGTCGTGCACAGACTCACAGCAAACGTCTCCCAGTGATCACGCTTGCTTGGCTTGAAGTGACGCTACATGGCTCGCCATCTGGACTCAGGCACTGCAAAGCATGTGTTGCCAGGGCAGGCGCGGCCCTCTAGATCGGGCTCCCTCGCTGAACGCAGTAGCAGCAGGGCAGGCAGGCAGACACCGGGCGCCCACTTCGCGACTACACACAATTTGTGGTGGGCATGACTTTGACGACTACCATTTGTTGTACCGATAGATTCTTTGACGGAGGTGCTACAGGGGTCTATCCATGGCCTCGTCCGGCAGTCTGGCGGGCACCCCCCAAGCACAGCCGAGGGGCCGGGCGCGCCCCTGCTTCGTCGTCGCGAATCCACTCCGAGGTCACCCGCGCTTCGCTCCGGGCTGATCCATCGGATCCATTGGGATCTCGCGACGTTAGCGTTTTGCAAAATTTTGCATCAGAACTCACAGTGAATTCGTGGAGGGTGGCGACATGGATAAAGAGCTGAGCTCGAAGTCCACGGTGAACGGGAAGGAGCGGCGCGGCGGGCGGAAGGCGCGCGTGGCGGCGACGGGATTGACGGTGGAGCGCTTCTTCACGACGCCGGGCGTGGACCCCGCGGATGAGCTGGCGTGGGAATACCGCAGCGCCAGCATCACCGGCGAGGATGGCAAGGCCGTCTTCGAGCAGAAGGACATCGAGGTGCCGAAGTCCTGGTCGATGCTGGCGACGAACGTCGTGGCGTCGAAGTACTTCCGCGGCACGCCGGGCGCGCCGGAGCGTGAGACGAGCGTGCGCAAGCTGGTGGCGCGGGTGGTGGACACCCTCACCCGCTGGGGTGTGGAAGGTGGCTACTTCACGCGGGACGCGGACCGCGAGGCCTTCCACGCGGAGCTGACCCACCTGCTGCTGCGCCAGAAGGCGTCCTTCAACTCGCCCGTGTGGTTCAACGTCGGCGTGGAGGCGCAGCCCCAGTGCTCCGCGTGTTTCATCAACAGCGTGGAGGACAACATGGACTCCATCCTCACGCTGGCGCGCACGGAGGGCATGCTCTTCAAGTACGGCAGCGGCACGGGCAGCAACCTGTCCACCATCCGCGGCAGCAAGGAGCTGTTGGCGGGCGGCGGCACCGCGTCCGGCCCGGTGTCCTTCATGCGCGGCTTCGACGCCTTCGCCGGCGTCATCAAGAGCGGCGGCAAGACGCGCCGCGCGGCGAAGATGGTCATCCTCAACGCCGAGCACCCGGACATCCTCGAGTTCATCCGCTGCAAGTCGGCCGAGGAGAAGAAGGCCTGGGCGCTCATCGAGGCCGGCTACGACGCGTCCTTCAACGGCGAGGCGTACTCGTCGGTGTTCTTCCAGAACTCGAACAACTCGGTGCGCGTCACCGACGCGTTCATGAAGGCGGTGGTGGATGACGCCACCTGGACGACGCGGTCGGTGCGCGACGGCCAGCCGGTGGACACCTACCAGGCGCGCGAGCTGTTCCGGGAGCTCTCCGAGGCCGCGCACCTGTGCGGTGACCCGGGCATGCAGTTCGACACCACGGTGAACAGCTGGCACACGTGTTCGACGACGGCGCGCATCAACGCGTCCAATCCGTGCTCGGAGTACATGTTCCTGGACGACTCGGCCTGCAACCTGGCGTCCCTGAACCTGATGCACTTCCGCACCATCGACGGCGACTTCGACGTGACGGCGTTCCGCCACGCGGTCGACATCCTGCTGATGGCGCAGGAGATCATCGTCGGCAACTCGCGCTACCCCACCGAGCGCATCGAGAAGAACAGCCACGACTACCGGCCGCTGGGCCTGGGCTACGCCAACCTGGGCGCGCTGCTGATGGCGTCGGGCCTGCCGTATGACTCGCCCGCGGGCCGCAACTATGCGGGCGCCATCACCTCGCTGATGTGCGGCGAGGCCTACGCGATGAGCGCCCGCCTGGCGGAGAAGCAGGGCCCCTTCGCTGGCTACGCGAAGAACGCGGAGCCGATGCTGGGCGTCATCCGCAAGCACCGCAAGGCCGCGTACCACATCGCGCCGGAGGGTGTGAGCCAGGGCCTGTTCGCCGCGCAGAAGGACGCGTGGGACCGCGCGCTCGCGCAGGGGGAGGCGCACGGCTTCCGCAACAGCCAGGTGACGGTGCTGGCCCCCACGGGGACCATTGGCTTCATGATGGACTGCGACACCACCGGCATCGAGCCGGACATCGCGCTCATCAAGTACAAGAAGCTGGTGGGCGGCGGCATGCTGAAGATCGTCAACCAGACGGTGCCGCTGGCGCTGGAGAAGCTGGGCTACCCGCAGACGCAGGCCCAGGACATCATCAGCTACCTGGACAAGCAGGACACCATCGAGGGCGCGCCGCACCTGAAGCCCGAGCATCTGCCGGTGTTCGACTGTGCCTTCAAGCCGGCCCAGGGCGAGCGCAGCATCCACTGGATGGGCCACATCCAGATGATGGAGGCCTGCCAGCCGTTCCTCTCCGGCGCCATCTCCAAGACGGTGAACATGCCGTCGGACGCGACGGTGGAGGACATCGAGAAGGCCTACCTGGAGGCGTGGAAGCGCGGCCTCAAGGCCATCGCCGTGTACCGCGACGGGTGCAAGCGGACGCAGCCGTTGAACACGTCAAAGGACACGCGCGCCGCCAAGGCCACCGTGGCCCCCGAGCCCGCCCCCGCCGTCCAGCCGGAGCCCCGCGCGGTCCGCCGGCGGCTGCCGGACGAGCGCCGCTCCATCACGCACAAGTTCTCCATCGGCGGCCACGAGGGCTACCTGACGGTGGGCATGTACGAGGACGGCCTGCCGGGTGAGCTGTTCATCGTCATGGCGAAGGAAGGCTCGGTGGTGAGCGGGCTGATGGACAGCTTCGCCACCAGCGTGTCGCTGGCGCTCCAGTACGGCGTGCCGCTGAAGGTGCTGGTCGACAAGCTCAGCCACACCCGCTTCGAGCCCAGCGGCTTCACCGGCAACCCGGCCATCCCCATCGCCAAGTCCATCACCGACTACATCTTCCGCTGGCTGGAGCTGAAGTTCCTGCCGAGCGAGGAAGAGAACGCGGTGCTGGGCCGGGTGGACGTGCAGCCGAAGCGGGAGGCCCTGCCCGCTCAGACGGCTTCGGGGCAGCGGTCCGGCTCCAGTTCCTCAAAGGGGTCCACGTGGCTGAACCAGGCGGATGCTCCGCCGTGCCACACCTGCGGCGCCATCATGGTGCGCAGCGGCGCCTGCTACAAATGCGGCAACTGCGGTGCGACCAGCGGCTGTAGCTGAGCAGCGCGCCGCGCCGTTCGTGAAGTGAAGAGGGCTCCGGAGCACCTGGCTCCGGAGCCCTTTTTGCGTCGCCCCTCCTCCGGCTCGCGCTCAGGCGCTCCGGGTGGGGAGACGGGAGAAGGCCTCGGAGGCCTTCTGCGCGATGCGCGTGAGTTCATCGAGCGCGGGCGCGGCGATGGGCTCCGCGCCATGGTCCGCGACGATGAAGGCCACCGCATGGCCCCGGTTCCGGATGGCGATGACGGCCAGGTGCGAGGGGCCCTCCCCACCCAGCGCGGCGAAGATGGCTTCGTCCTGGGGACATGCCGGTGCGTCGAAGACGCTGGCGCTCGGGGACGTCATCGCGGTGTGCAGCAGGGACGGCGCTTCGAGGTCGACCTTGAGGCCGGCGACCGCAGCGCTGTCACTGCCCGGGCCCCAGGCATGCCCCACCCGCGCGAGGCCGAGGCTCTCACCCAGGAGGAAGGCGCGCTGGTAGCGGCCCGCGCAGTACGCCAGCACCACCCTGCCGAGCGTGCCCTGGGTGTTCACGACGTCGAGCGCCGACAGCACGTGCTCCGCCGTCACGGCAGGGCCACCCTCGGGCACCTCCGTGGACGCGCTGGCCGCCGCGGCCAGGAGCGTGGCAATGACCTCCGAAGGCTCCGCCGTCGTGGGCTGCCATGGCTGCTGGATGAAGTCCCACGCCGAGGCCAGGGGCACTTCGGTCGCAGCGGGGGCCGCGGTCGGGCCGTCGAGGTCCACCACGCGGTCCGCCCAGGTCGTCTCCGGAACGTGGCCAATGGGACCCGCGTCATCGCCGCCCTGCCAGCCCACGAACTCCCACGTCGAAGCGAGCTGCATCGGCTCGTCGGACGCGCCGGACAGGTCGTCCAGTTCAATCGGCGCCCGAGGCGTGGGGGTGACGGGTGGGGTCGCGAGTTCGGGTGTCTCGGCGAAGGACGCGGGAGCGCCGTCACTCGCGGTGGGCGCCGTGGCGTCGACGCTGCCCGCAGGGGCAACGGGTGTGGTGAGCAGGTCACCATGCTCCGCGACGACGAAGCCTCGTGCCTTGCGCGGCGCCAGGCTGTCCTGCGTTGGCGGCTCCTCGTGCGTGCCTGGCGCAGCCTCCGCCGCCATCGGGTCGGCGTCGCTGGCGCTGGCCGCCAGGTCCAGCTTGAGGCCGAAGGGCTGCGTCACCTCACCGAAGGGCAGCGCGGCCCGCTCGCCCGTGGATGGAACGGCGGCGGGAGCGGACTCGATGGACAGTGTTGGTTCGGTTTCCGCAGCCAACTCCGCGACTCCGTGAGACGACGCATCGCTCGGTGTCGCGGTGGCTTGGGAGTTCGTGGCGACGGCTTGAGCCGTGGAGTGCTCAACGGCATCGGCCACGAGGACTGGACCGGAATCGGCCTGCGAGGCCTCCGGCAGCGCTTCCGCACTGGGAGGTTGCTCGGTCCCGGGTTCCACCGTAGCAGAGGCCTCCGTGCCATCCGGCGTTGCCACCTCCTCCGAAGCCGTCGGCACGACTTCGCTGGCGCCTGCATCCGTGAGGCTGCCGCCCGGAGCGACATCACCGGACGACGTCGATACCACCGCGCTCACAGCGACTGCGTCCGGCGATTCAACTGGAGAGGTGTCCGCGTGCTGTGAGGTCCCAGCGTCCAGCCCTGGAGTCGATGCATCCGCCGGTTCAGCAACGGCGACACCTTCATTCGTGGACGACGGGACGTGCGCACCCTCGAGTGCCACAACTGCCGTTTCCACGGTCCCCTGAGGAGCCAGTGCCGGCGACGACTCGCCAGCGGCGGACGCTTCGGGTGCCGCATCGCTCACACCGGCAGCATGGGGCTCGGTGTCAACCGAACGCGTGTCACTCGAACCATCGGCGACATCCGGCGCGGCAGGAGCGTCAGCACGTGCATCCGAGGTCGAAGTGTCCGCGGTGGTCGCAGCAGGCGTCTCAACGCGCTCACTTGCCACGCCAGAGTCATTCGGCTGGGCAGTCACGAAGCTCGCGGCCGAGGCCTCGACGTTCGCACCTGGACCAACGGAGTCGTCCGGCTGTGCCGAAACGCCATCGGCCGTCGATGCGGCCGCGAGCGCATTCGCATCACCGGCAACTTCCTGCGCGGAGGAAGCTGCACCCGCCACCGAGTCGTCGACGCTTGAGGTGGCGACATTGGCCGTGTCCAACACCGCGGATGTGGCTACGGCTTCAGCGCCCGGCCCCGCGACACTGGCTGCTTCCGAGTCAGCGGCAACTGCGCCTGCTACCGCTGACTCGACAACGGCATTCGGTGCGTCGTGAATGGGACTGGCCACCGGTTCCTCGGCCCGAGCACCTGTTACATCCGCGGCCTCCAGCACAATGGGAGCGGCGCCGATTGCCTGAGCCTCGGAAGCCGCGACCGCGGCAACCGCAGCGTCCGACGAAACCGCGGCGGCTTCGGTTGCGACACCACCCGATTCCACACCGACGTCCGGTGCCGTCACTCCAGCGGCTTCGCTCGCGACGCCACCCGCTGCCGTACCGACGCCCTCTGCCGTCACCTCAGCGGCTTCGTCAACCGCCTGCGGCCCACCTGACGCGTCGGTGGCAATGACCGGCTCAACCACGGTCGTGGCATCCGTCCGGGCTGGCGTCTCGGGAGCCACCTCCACGTCCACCGACGGCGCACCTTCAACCGCGACAGGGGTCGCCGGCACCACGTCGGAAGCCGTGACGGCAACGGCATCCACGTCCAACACCACTTCAGAGTCCGAGGGCAACGCCTGCGAAGGAGCCCCACTCGCGTCGACGGCAGACGGCACGTGCTCTTGAACCGCCGCCTCAGCTGGGACGCCACCCTGTTGTGGCACCACGCCGAGTTCGGTGGAGTCTTCGCGCGCTTCAGACGCGAAGGGCGCAGGTGCGACACCGTGCCCACGATGAACCGCAGGCGACATTCCGGGAGGAACCGGCATTCGGCTTGAGTCAAGGTCCTGCGCCGGGACGTCACCGCTCGGCACCGAAGCCCCCAGGGCTTGCTCAAGGTGGAACGGACGTTCCGTTCCATCCGCGGCGGCCGAGGACGAGGCAGTGTGTGCTTCCACTGGAGGAGTCTCGGCTGGCTCGTCGGTCCGCGGAGCTTCCGCAGCGGCATTGCCAGGGACTGGCATTTCCGCTTCCGCGGGCCGTGCATCCCCCGATGACGCGGGAGGCGGCAGCGCTCCGGGAGGTGTCATTTCCACGGGAAGCTGCGACGACATGCCCGCTGGATGCGCAGCGACCACGCCTGAAGGTGGCGTCGGGGCCGCATGCACGGGCGGTCCACTCATTGGGCCCTGCGCCATGCTCGGCGTGGGTGCGCCCTGAAGGGGAACAGGCGGGCCACCGACGGACGAAGGTTCGGGCAGCGTGCTCGGAGGCGTCTGTCCGTGAGGCGAGTGCGCATGAGGCTGCCCCGGCCCGGCGACAGACCGCTCCCCAACACTCATCTCCGAAAGCAATGCTCCGTGAGGCACGGGCGCCGGGGGCACGCCGTGCGCAGGCGGAGGATGTACGCCTGTCATTCCGGGTGGCACCGTCCCGCGAGGCACGGGCGCTTGGGGCATCCCGTGCGCAGGCGGAGGCGGTGCTCCCGCCATTCCCGGTGGCATCGCCCCGGGAGGCACGGGCGCCGGGGGCACGCCGTGCGCAGGCGGAGGCTGTACGCCCATCACTCCTGGGGGCATCGCCCCACGAGGCACCGGAGCCTGTGGAGCCCCGTGCGCGGAGAGAGGCGGAGCGCCCGCCATTCCTGGTGGCATCGCCCCGTGAGCCCCCGGCACCGCAGGCAGTCCCGGCGACGACGGCGGTCGCGCTCCCATCCCCCCCGCAGGCACCGGCCCATGAGGCCCAGGCTGGCCAGGTGCAGGAGGCCGTGCTCCCATCATCCCCGCAGGCACCTGCCCATGCGGCCCTGGCAATCCGGGCGCGGGCGGAGGCCGTGCTCCCATCATTCCCGGAGGCACCGGCCCCGCATGAGGTCCGGGCATCGCGGGCAGCCCCGGAGACGACGGGGGTCGTGCTCCCACCATCCCCGGAGGCACCGGCCCAAGAGGCCCCGGGACCGCGGGCAGCCCCGGCATGGACGGCGAGCGATGTCCCATCACCCCGGGAGGAACTGGCCCGTGTGGCCCGGGCGCGGCGGGCAGACCCGCCGCGGACGGAGGCCGTGTCCCCATCATCCCCGGTGGCACTGGTCCATGAGGCCCCGGCACGGCGGGCAGGCCCGTCGCGGACGGAGGCCGATGTCCCATCATTCCGGGAGGAGCTGGCGCAGCGGGCCCGGAAGCGCCCCCTGCCATGCCAGGGGGACCCGGCACCGCAGGCAGACCCGTCGCGGACGGAGGCCGATGCCCCACCATCCCGGGCGGCACCGGAGCACCCGCCCCCATCATCCCGGGAGGCACCGGAGCACCCGCTCCAACCATGGCCGGAGCCTGCGCCCCCACCCTCCCGGGAGGCACCGGAGCACTCACTCCAGCCATCGCAGGAGGTGGTACGCCCATCATCCCCGGTGGCACCGGCCCATGAGGCCCCGGCACTGCCGGTCCCCCCGTCATGGACGGAGGCCGAGCGCCCACCATGCCTGGCTGCACCGGACCGTGTGGCCCAGGAACCGCGGGCAGGCCCGTCGCGGACGGCGGACGATGTCCCATCATCCCTGGAGGTGCGGACATCCCTCCGGGCGCGGACGACGGCGCTGCGCCCACCATCCCCGGAGGAATCTGCGGACCAGCAGCGCCCGCGCCGGGTGCGCCATGCACCGCTGGCAGTCCCGTCGCGGAGGACGGCCGAGCCCCGGCCATCCCCGGCGGCATCGACGCACCAGGCACAGGCGGCGCGCCCACCCTGTCCGGAGGTCCCGCCACCGACTGAAGCCCAGGAGACGACGGAGGCCGAGCCCCCATCGTCCCCGGAGGCACCGGCGCCCCCGAGGGCCGCGCGAGCATCCCAGGCGGAACACCCATCCCCTCGCCCGCCCCCGAAGCCCCCCGAGCCGGCGGCACGGGCTCCGAAGACGCGGCGCCCATCGGAGGAACCGGAGGCCGAGTCGCCACACCCTGCCGCGACGCCAATCCAGGTGGCTGCGTCCCCCCACCGGCGCCCTGCGGAGCCACCGGCATGGCCGAGCCCGCGGCGACTCCCGGCGCGGGAGCACCATCGAAGCCCTCGGGCACAGCGGCCATGTCCTCGACGACGTCGCCCTCCTCCAGCACCTCCCCATCCTCCAGGAGGTCTATCTCCTCCGCGGGCTCCGGCTCCATCGCGAACGGAGGCGGCGCGACGGCACGCGGCGTCTCCGTCGGCGTGAGTCGCGGCGGCGAGGCGGGCCGCGCGCTGCCACCCACGGGCGTCAGCGTCGGAGGCACGGGCACCTCGGGCGTCACCACCCGCATCCCGCCGTCCTCCCCGAAATCAATCATCGCCACCGGTGGCGCGGGCGGCGGCAGATGGTCCGACGGATGCGAGCTCCCCGACACGGCTGGCGCCCACCGGACCGAGCCGGAATCCTCGGGCTCCGTGTCCGGGTCATCGCCGCTCAGGTACTGCCCGGGCGCGAGCCCACCAAACATCCCTTCCGCCTCGGACTCCGCTCGCACGGGCGCGGGAGGCGGCGGCGTCATGCTCAGCGCGGCGGGCGCCAAAGAGACCTCCACGGGCAGCGCCGCGGTCCCGGTCCGCTTCGGGCGCTTCGTCGAGCTCATCTGGATGAACCGCATCTCGCGCTTGATGCCGTAACGAAGCTCCTGGAACTGGAACAGCCGCAGCTCCGGCGTGACGTACGGAACGATGCGCAGGCCGGTGATGAACCCCAGCGCATCCGCGTGCTCGATTTCCAGCGGGCTGGCCATGGCCACCTTGAGGCGCCGGCCTTCTTGCGCCAGCGGGAAGGCCTGGTGCTTCTCCGCCATCGCAGCGGGGAGCAGGTGCAGCACCGCGTCCGGCGCCGCCTCGAAGTCCGCTTCCTGCGCCACCGGGTAGCGGCACAGCTCCCCCAGCACCATGGCCAGGGTGTCGATGTCGAGGATGTCCAGCTCGACAAGGTTGGAGCCCAACCTTCCGCCGTAGATGAGCTGGGCCCGAAGGGCTTCGTCGAGCTGCGCCTGCGTGATGAGGCCCTTGCGGACCAGGATCGCTCCGAGCTTTTCGGCCATGTCCGCCCGATTCTAGACGCCTTCTCAGCGGCTGAGACGCCCCTCCCGTCGCCTGGCCCCTGCATGCCAGCCAGGCCGCACGAGCGGAGCCACAGGCACCTGCTCCGAGTGAAACCAGGCCCCCGGCTCGAGGCCCACGCCTCCACACACCACGCCGCGCCTGCCGGAGTGTCACTCACCGTGAAGAGAGAAAACTCCAATCACGCTGCGCCTGCCGCGGAACCCAGGGCCATTACAGGGAATTGTCAGTTTTACAGGATATAAATGGGAGTGCAGTCAGCTCCGCAAGAGCTTCACTCCCAGGAGAATCGATGAAACGCATCCCACTCGCATGTCTCGTCACGGCGCTGGCCACGGGGGCGCCGTCGGCGCTGGCCTCCGATGAGGTCTGCCAGCAGGAAGAAGTCTCCTCTTCGTCCCAGCGGCTCACGAAGGTGGGCGAGGACGTCTTCCGCCGCTTCGAGACGACCCACCCCTACGCCACCACGCAGCTTCGCGCCTTTGACGGCCCCATCCACACGGACGTCATCACCCACCCCGGCGCGGCGTACATCGCGCCCCACTTCGAGCGGCTCGACCTGGAGGAAGGCGACTTCGTCGTGGTGCGCGCGCCGGACAACTCCCGGTCGTGGCGCTACGACAACTCGCACCCGGGCGCGCGCAGTGGCTTCTGGGGCATCCACATCGCCGGCGACACGGCCATCATCGAGCTGCACAGCCAGGACAGCGTCAACCGCCGCGGCATCCTCAACAAGCACGGTTACTCCATCGACCGGTTCGCGCGGGGCTACTCCAACGAGGAGATGGGCCTGTCGGGCAACAAGGCCCTGTGCGGTGCGGACGACACGCAGTGGGCCCCCTGCTACGCCTCCAGCGACCCCACCCTCTACGGCCGCGCCCGTCCGGTGGCGCGCCTGCTCATCAACGGCTCCGGTGCGTGCACGGGCTGGCTCGTGGGCAGCCAGGGCCACCTGATGACCAACCAGCACTGCGTCGGTACGGCGAGCGAGGCGCAGAACACCCACTACGAATTCATGGCGGAAGGCGCGAGCTGTTCGACGAGCTGCGCGAGCTGGTTCGGCTGTCCGGGTACCGTCATCCCGGGCGGCACGCTGGTGAAGGTGGACGCGCCGCGTGACTACGCGCTCATCCAGCTGTCCCAGAACCCGGTGAACACCTACGGCTACCTCCAGTTGCGCGCCTCCGGCGCCGTGGTGAACGAGCGCATCTACCTGCCGCAGCACCCGGCCGGCCACGGCAAGAAGATCGCCGTGCGCTCCACGGATGCCCGGGACGAGTCCGGCTTCGCGGAGATCTACAGCCGCAACGAGGCCTCCTGCCAGTCGGGCGGTCCCAACGACATCGGCTACTACGCGGACACGCAGGGCGGCTCCTCCGGCTCGCCCGTCATCGGCCACTCGGACAACCTGGTGGTGGCCCTGCACCACTGCGCCAACTGCCCCAACCGCGGCGTGCCCATTGAAGCGGTCATCAGCCACCTGGGCACCAGCCTGCCCCAGTGCGCGCTGCCCGCCGCCGGCTGCCCGGACACCGGCGGCAACGGCGAGCCGCCCCCGCCGCCTCCCCCGCCCCCGGAGAACTCGTTCGACTACAGCGCCAGCAACACCAACAGCGCGCAGCAGAACACCACCAACCACACCCTCGCGCTGACGGCGGGCCAGACGCTCACCGTCGCGACGTGTGGCCTCACGGGGACGCAGCTCACCGGTGACACGTGGCTGCGCCTGCGCAACCCCGCGGGCACCGAGGTGGCCTCCAACGACGACGCGTGCGGTGGCCGGGGCTCCAGCATCACCTTCACCGCCACCACCGCCGGCAACCACGAGGTCCGCGCCGGCTGCTACTCCAGCGGGAGCTGCACCGGCCGCGTCGTCTGGGAAATCACCGGCGGCTCCGGCGGCCCCACCAGCGGCAGCTTCAGCTACAGCGGCACCAACACCAACAGCGCGCAGCAGAACACCACCAACCGCGACGTCACCATCGCCGCGGGCAAGAGCATCACCGTGGCCACCTGCGGCGTGACGGGCGCGTCCTTCACCGGCGACACCTACCTGCGCCTCTTCAACGGCGCCACGCAGGCGGCCGCCAACGACGACGCCTGCGGTGGCCGAGGCTCCAGCCTGACGTACACCTCGCCCACGGCCACCACCCTGCAGCTTCGCGCGGGCTGCTACTCCAGCGGGAGCTGCACCGGCACCGTGGTGTGGAACATCCAGTAGTCCCCCCCGCGGCGGCGTTGAACCCCCGGGCCCGGGCCGTGGCGAGCGCCACCGCCCGGGCTCGCGGCGTCAGTAGGCGTTCTTCGACAGAAAGCCGCCCAGCGCGGTGCGCACGAGGATCTTCAGGTCCATCAGCAGCGACCAGTTCTCGATGTAGTACAGGTCGTACTCGATTCGCTTCTCAATGCACGTCTGTCCGCGCAGGCCATTGATTTGCGCCCAGCCGGTGATGCCCGCCTTCACCTTGTGCCGCAGGTGGTAGCGCGGAATCTGCCGCTTGAACTCCTCGATGAAGACGGGGCGCTCCGGGCGCGGACCCACCAGGCTCATGTCACCGCGCAGGACGTTGAAAAACTGAGGGAGCTCGTCCAGCGAGTACTTCCGCAGGAACGTGCCAATCACCGTGCGCCGCGGGTCGTCCGGGCGGGCCATCATCGCGCCGCTGTGCTCGGCGTCGATGCGCATGGTGCGGAACTTGAGGATGGGGAAGGTGCGCCCATCCATGCCCATGCGCTCCTGGCGGTACAGCATGGGCCCGCGGCTGGTGAGCCGCACCGCCAGCGCGGTGGCCGCCATGAGCGGCGCGGTGATGAGGATGGCCAGCAGGGAGAAGAGGATGTCGAAGGCCCGCTTGGCCACCCGGCTCCAGCCCTCCATCGGGTCGCCCTGGAGGCGGATGATGGGCAGCCCGCCGAACTCCTCCAGGCCGCCATAGAGCGTGATGTACTGGTACAGGTCCGGCACCACGCGCACGTCCACGGTGCGCAGGGTCAGCTTGTCCATCAGCCCCTTGACCTGGGCGTGGCCCTCCAGCGGCAGCGCGAGGATGACCTGGTCCACCGGCTCGGCGTCCAACACCTCGTTCACCTGGTCCACGTGTCCGATGATGCGCACGCCCCCCACGTACTGGCCCACCTTCTCCTGGCGCAGCGTGAGCACGCCCGTCACCCGGAAGCCCAGCTCGCGGTGGTGCTCCACCGTCTCGATGACCCGCTGCCCCAGGTCCCCCGCGCCGATGACGAGGATGGACTTGAGGTTGTGGCCCCGGCGCCGGATTTCACTCACCAGATAGCGAGTCACCAGCCGGCTGCACGTCACCAGCGCGAAGGCATAGACGATGAAGATGACCAGCGTGAGCCGCGAGTAGCGCTCGCGCACGAAGTACGTCACCGCCACCAGGATGAGCGCCGCGGTGATGGTGGACTTGAAGACCTCGAAGACCTCGCCCGTGTTCGTCCGGGAGCGGTTGGTGCCGTACAGGCGTGACTGGTGGAACGTCACCGGGAAGATGACGAGCACCATCAGCAACGAGAAGAACGAGTCCGTCCAGGGAGGTATCCCCTCCGTGACGGGCACGATGCCGGAGAAGCGCGTGGCGTACGCGAGGACGAAGGCCAGCGCGAGCATCACCATGTCGGCGACGACTTTGATGGACGTGTAGAAACGCTGGAGACGACTGAACACCGCAGTACTCCTGTGGCGTAATCAACGGGTGGCCACCCCTGTGCAAGACTCGCGCCCTCTTCAGACGGACACGCGTTTTGCCCATCACCGTTTGATAGCCGCGCTTGCTAACACGAAAAAATTCGTGAAAACAATGGGTTGCGGCGACCCCTCCCCCACAGCCGGGAGCGCCCTCCACCTGCTGCCCACAAAAGGCCAGGCCAGGAGCGACAGCGAAGTCACAGTCCCGCTGCGGGGCCTGGGGAATCTGGCGACACCCCGCCGAGCAGCGAGTGGATTTCTCGAAGCATGGCACGCTGGAACTGCGCGCGGCCAAAGCGCTCGGCCTGGGCGCGAGCGGCTCCGGGCCGGAAGCCTGTCTCCCATTCGTCGAAGTGGCGCACGGCCGCTGCGAGCGATGCCGGCGTCTGTTCCGAGAAGAAGATTCCGGTCTGCTCCGTCACCGTCTCGAGCGCGCCGCCCTTCCCGTAGGCGATGACGGGCCGGCCCGTCGCCTGGGATTCCAGCGGAGTGAGGCCGAAGTCCTCCTCGGGCGTGAAGATGAGCGCGCGGGCGTCTCGGTACAGCGCCGGAAGGGACGCATCCAAGACATTGCCAAGGAAGCGGATATTTTCAGGCAGGGTTCCGGCCCCCAGGCGAGCGGCCTCCTGGCCTGTGCCCACCACCCAGAGTTGTGCCTCCAGGTTCCGGAACGCCTCCAGCGCCACGTCCAAGCGCTTGTACGGCGCGAAGGCCCCCAGCCAGAGGAAGTAGCCGCCCTGCCCCCCGCCCGCCAGGGGCACCTGGGCGAAGCGCTCCAAGGAGACTGGGGGGTGGATGACGGACGCCTCGCGGCCCCAGAAGCGCTGCACCTTGGTGGCGATGTGCCGACTGTTGGCGATGAAACGATGGACCCCCGCCGCCGTGCGCCGGTCCCACCGGCGGAGCCAGGGCCGGACGGCATGGGCCGCCGCGCGCACCGGGAGGCCGGTGCGCCCCGGGCCGAAGTAGTCGTCGAACAAGTCCCACATGTACCGCATGGGCGCGTGCACGTAGCTCAGGTGCGGCGTGCCCCGCGGCGTGCGCAGGCCCTTGGCCACGCAGTGACTGGAGGAGAGGACCAGGTCGTACTTCCCCTGGAGCTGGAGGGACTCGATGGCCTTCGGCATCAGCGGCAGGAAGTGCCGGTAGCGCGTGTGGATGCCGGGGATGTGCTGAAGGAAGGACGTGAAGATGCGCCGGGATTCGATGGCCGGCGACTGGGAGCCCGGCTTGTGGATGAGCGTGTAGATGTCCGCGTCTGGCAGGACTTCACAGAGGGCATCAAGGACGCGCTCACCACCTCGGTGGGTGACGAGCCAATCGTGGACCAGGGCAACCTTCACGGCACGGCTTCTAACACCGGGCGCGCGCGGCGCGGCAAGCGTCGAGGGTGCCCCGC